>JAJZHL010000034.1:0-8239 GCA_021804505.1 Pseudomonadota bacterium
CAAAGAAAAAAACTAATAGAAAAAAAACCAATATATCATTACGTAGGAGAATTGGTCTAGCTTACGCTAGACTTACATTTGGTATTAAAATATTTATTGTCTTTGGAGCTTACGTTTTTTTCTTCACCAACTATTTTAATAATACAAAACAGGAAATTATTCAGAATATCTATGAATTAACATCTGATGTTGGCTTTAAATTAGAAAATGTTCTAGTAGAAGGGCAAAATAATGTTCAAACTGTAGATATTCTTTCTACTCTTAACGCTGATAAAGGTACTCCTATATTTGCATTAGATTTAAAGCAAATCAAAAATAGTTTACAACAGAATGCCTGGATCAAGACGGTTGCACTTATTGAGAGAAGATTACCAAATACTTTATATGTGCAGTTAGTTGAACGGGTACCAATAGCTTTATGGCAGATTAACGGCCAAGTATTTGTTATTGATGAGGAAGGTTCTAAAATTACTACTAATATTAGTGAATTTCATAATTTGTTACATATTGTTGGTTCTGACGCCAATATTTATGTTGGTCAACTAACTGAAGATCTAGCTAAACAGCCAGAATTAGCTAAAAAAATTGTATCTGCAGTAAGATATGGAGGGAGACGTTGGGACTTAAATCTTGAACAAGGAATTACCATTAAAATGCCTGACACCAATTTTGAGCAAGCGTTAGAGTATCTTGCAAGAATGCACCAAAAAAATATATTATTTGATCAAAATTATAAGGTTATAGATCTGCGTGATTCTAGCAAATCTTATATCGAAAAGTATTAACATTATGAAAAGTAAATCATCCAACTTTGTAGCACTTGATCTCGGGAGTAGCAAAATCGCTTGCATCGCAGCTTATGTTGATAAAAGAAATGATGCAAAAATTATAGGGCAAAACCTTCACCATTCTAAAGGGATCAAGTCTGGTACTATACTAGATTTGAAGGCGGCAGAAGATAGCATTATAGGAGCTATTTATGCCCTGGAGAAAAGTTCTGGGCGTAACATTAAGCAAGTTTCAGTATCATTAACTGGTTATGGTACTAAGTCATATTTTATTGGCGGTAAAATTAGATTGTCTAACCAACCAATTTCTCCGCAAGATGTGAAAAAGCTTATTAAGAAAATTCTTTTAGAATGTAAATTAAAAGATCAGGAAATTATAGATTATTTCCCTGTAGAGTTTAGCTTAGATGATAATAATTCTATAGAAGACCCGGTAGGAATGCTCGGCAAAGAATTAGGGTGTGAGCTGCATATTATTACTGCAAATTCTAATATGCTGATGAATATTACTAATTGTTTTGCAAAGTGCCATGTAGAAATCAATAATATTATACTTGCTATTTATGCCTCAGGAATAGCTTGCCTTACAGAGGATGAAAAAAAGCTGGGGTCTATAATTATTGACATGGGAGCAAGGACCACATCTTTTGGGATATTTGTGTCTGGTAAGTTAATATATACAAGCTATATTAACATAGGTAGTTTCCATATTACGTCTGATATTGCTAAAGTTTTTGCTGTTAGCATGAATG
The DNA here is from genome assembly GCA_021804505.1 of Pseudomonadota bacterium. Taxonomy (GTDB): domain Bacteria; phylum Pseudomonadota; class Alphaproteobacteria; order Rickettsiales; family Rickettsiaceae; genus Tisiphia. Next base: position 1,541 of record JAJZHL010000034.1, read on the forward strand.
TGGCAGAAAAACTGAAAATTCTATATGGAAATGCTATGCCATCTTATTTTGATATAGATAATGTTATCAGCTTAGAAGAGTATGAAAGTGATGCGTCATATAACGTGGCCCCTACTATTACTTCAAAATACCTTGCTGAAGTTATTAGTCCTCGGGTGGAAGAAATATTTTTAATGGTACAAGCAGAGCATGATAAAGTAATGGCTAATAATGCTGTCGCCTATAGGATAGTGATAACCGGAGGTGGGTCGATGCTTAGAGGGGTAAAGGAGCTAGCTAGTAAGGTTTTTGAGAAGCAAGTTCGGATAGGGAAGCCAGAAATATTAACAGGATTTTCAGAAGATTATAACCCCTATGCATATTCCACGGCAGTTGGGATGGTGCAGGTGCATTCAGCAAAACTTAAGAAAAGTGCTTTTAATGTTACTGATGATCAGGACACTACATGGTTTAAAAAGTGCTTAACCTGGTTAAAGGCGAATATTTAGCTACCTAAATTTAAATAGACATAAATATGCAAAGAATTATAATATGCTGGTGCGTCACTGCACTTTTTTGTCATCTCTTCCTGCGGCTGGATTCAGGAAAGATAGATTTCTAGATTTCCGACGTAGCTAGAATGACATAGAGAATATAGTGATGACGTAGATGAAAAAAGCAATAAGGAAGTATTAGTGCACAAGCTTATATATGTTATAATTTTATTGATACTTAGTACTCACAGTTATGGTATCGAGACCATAACTATAGAGAGGGGGCGTATTGACCCTATCCCTATGGCAGTTAATAAATTTGATGCTGATAATGGCGAGAATAGCGCACTTGCTAAAGATATAGAAAGCGTCATATCGAATGATTTAAAAATTTCTGGGATTTTTCGTCCAATTCCTTCAGTGGCTTTTATCGAACAAAGTACCGGAATAAAGCATCGGCCTTTATTTGCTGCATGGCGGCAGATTAACGCTAATCTCTTGATTAATGGAGAGGTTACTAGACTATCCTCAGGTAAGGTAAAGGTGAGCTTTATCTTGTGGGATACTAGTTTAGAGAAGGATCTTGTAGGAGAAGCTTTTGAGGTGCCAACTCATTTATGGCGCAGGGTGGCGCATAAAATTGCTGATAAGGTATATGAAAGAATTACAGGCGATGCCGGTTATTTCGATACTAGAGTAGTATATGTTGCTGAGAGCGGTCCGTATCTTAAAAGAGTAAAAAGGATAGCTATTATGGATTATGATGGGGCCAATCATAAATATCTTACAGATGGAAGAAATTTGGTATTAACGCCGAGATTTTCACCTAAGGCTGATAAGATAATGTATCTATCTTATCCTGCCAAAAAAAGGAAGCCTCATGTATATTTAATGGACCTGAAAACAGGAAAGGAGAAATTAGTTGGTAATTTCCCTGGTATGTCCTTTGCGCCAAGATTTTCACCAGATGGCACCAGAGCAGTGATGTCAATTGCTGCTAAAGGAGCAACACATATCTATGTAATAGATTTGAATACGATGGCTACCAAGCAATTGACCTATGGTGCTGGTATTAATACTTCGCCTAGCTATTCTCCAGATGGTAAGAAAATAGTGTTTAATTCAGACAGAAGTGGTTCAAGGCAATTATATATTATGAATGCAGATGGTACAAATATAGAGCGCATTAGCTATGGTGGCGGTTCTTATGCTGCACCTAGTTGGTCTCCAAGAGGTGATTATATTGCGTTTACTAAAATTTCTCGAGACATGGGCTTTTCTATTGGTGTATTAAAACCTACGAATTTTGGTAGTGAAAATACCGAACGTATTATCACTACTGGATATTTAGTGGAAGGGCCTTGTTGGGCTCCAAATGGAAGAATAATCATGTTTGCCAAAGGTTGGCCGTCAAAAGGTTCAGTAGCTGGTAAGGTTCGTATATATTCTATAGATGTTACCGGTTATAATGAAAGGCCGATACTAACACCGTCGGATGCTTCGGATCCAGAATGGTCTGGGACTTTGAATTAGTTTGGAATAAAGTAAGCAAGGTATTGTTATGGTGAATGCACCCTTGTCATTCGAGCTACGGCGGGAATCTAGAATGATATAAGTCACTCAAACTTGAATCGGGATCTCATGACATTGTTAGAATAGATCCTGAAACAACTTCAGGATGACCTTCTAGCTGGATTCCAGCTTTCGCTGGGATGACAATAGAGGTAGGGTTGGCAGAGTTAATAAAGCCGATATAGCTCAGTTGGCAGAGCGGCGCATTCGTAACGCGTAGGTCGGGGGTTCGATTCCCTCTATCGGCACCATTTGCACTGCTTGTGACATTGCAAGCACATCTTCAATAATTATCACCCTATATAGTGACAGTTTATACCCTATATCTTAGTGAACAGCAGTAGGGCTGGTAACATACCTATATTACGCTTTAACAAGAATATATAGGTAGAACATGGCAGAAGAACAAGACGCTATATCTCAAGATTTAATAAGTAGAATAGTTTCCGGAGATACAACTCTAGATGATTTAGAAGTATTGAAAGGGCGTTTTGGATCAGATAAAGATACATTGCTACGAAAAGAGTTTGTTGCAATATTAAGTGAGAAGTTGAGCGATGATGCTTTACATAAATTCAATTCTAAGGTCATGGAATACTCTACAGATTTAGCAGTTTCTCCAGATACCAAGTTTATGTATCGTACTCCTAATATGAAATTTTTTCAGGAAATGTTAGTATCGGAAGCTAAGCGAGAAGGCATGCGTGTAGAACTAGATCAGAATGGTATAGTAGAAAACACCATATTATCAGATATTCCGCCTAAGATGCTGGAACATTATGCAGTGTTAAATAAGAACCTGCATACAAAGCACGGAAATGAAAATAACAATGATGTGATCGCAGAAGTAATCTCATGGGTTCTAACAGCGAGTCTTGCAAGAGAATCGGAGTATTATAAGCAGGCAGATGAAACTACACAGCAAGCTTTAGAACTTGGAATTATTAATCCTGAAAAAGATAAAACCAGAAAAAGTTTAAATGATAGAAATATCTTAGATCAGGTTAAAGCAGTTGCTATAGAAGAGCAAACTCCACTCAAACCTGAGCCAGAAAAAGCTAGCGAAATATTAAGTTTGTATCTATCTACACAAGAATCTCTAGAAATAATAAGAGAAGTTTTAGATTCTTTAGATTCAAAAGATAATCCGTATCTCAGTAGGAGTCCTGAAGGAAAGCAAATTGAACAGGCTTTGCTTGAGAGCTTAAAAGATGTACCGTATGAAACCTTACAAGATAATAAAAAAGAGGTTATAAAGTTTTTAAAAAAAGCATTGAAGGAACAGGTGCGGGATAATAAGCTGGTTGTTTCTAAGCAGGATTTGTCTCAACTCAAAAAAGATTTACGGAGTAAAGCACAAGCACAATCGGAAGTTAGTAGATGGAGCGCAGAGAATGCTAAATTATTAGCAGATAGATTGGTAGGTAGTGTGGGAGGGCTTAGTGTGTCTATATCAGACAGTCTAAAGCATGTCTTACAACCAGTGTTTAAAAGAGCTTTCATTTCGCTAACTGAATGGGAGGTGGTAGATAATGTTATAGACTTTAGCAAAGATAATTTGGTTGCAGAAGTCCGCGGGGATGTTAAGAGTGCTTTAGACAAAGTAGAATCATTACCAAGTGCAGCTGTAGAGTCTATATCTGAAGGGTCACGGAGCTTTTTTAGTAAAGTAATGAGTAGGCTGCGTGGGTTAGAAAAACAAGAAGCAGTTCAGGGAGAAAGCATAGAAAATATTGCCGAGAAAAAGATAGAATTTAATGAGGAACTTGCTTCTTTGTGGGGAAAAGTGATCAAAGAGGAGATGGAGAAGTTAAATATTAAGCCGAAAGCAGCTGTGGTGGGGCAAGAAGTTCTGCAGCAGAAAAACTCTGTTCCTGTTGCCTTAGAAATCACTAATAATGCAATAGATGAATTAAAAAAGCGGGGGGTGAGCTTAGGAGTAAAGGCAGAACAAGCTATAAGGGAAACATTAAGTCAATCTTTGCAAAATGTGGATGTTAAAATTTTAGAAAAAAATCATGGTTCAATACAAAGAGATATTGCTAATAGGCTTAGTGAGCAAAAAGTACCAGATACTATTTTACCAAAATTCATGAGTGTTTTTATTACTCCTAAGGAATTTAAGGTACCTGGAGAAGCGCTACGAGATTTAGGAAAAACAATGGTGGTAAAGTATAATGCATTGGGCAGTGCTGGAAAGGAGGCTCATGGTATGCTTTCTGCAGCTAAACAAAAAGCAGTGAATAATGAAGAGCTAAAGAAAAGATCTGAGACGCTCAGGAGAGTACGACCAAGTGGGAGGGAGAGAACTTCCGTAAATAACTTTTGAATTACTTTCTAAAATCCCATAATCGTGCTTGAAAAAATTCACTTTTCCCGCTAGTCTAGGCTGGTTTGCTATGGATTCATTTTTGACATTCCTGCGATCTGTGTCATTCGAGCTTACGTCGGGTATCCAGGGCTGCTGTCATTCCTGCGTAGGCAGGGAATCTAGTATGTAAAGATTTTCTGGATACCCGCCTTAGCGGGGATGACATAATTGTGGACGGATGATACCAGATTGCGGGAATGCATCGGAGGGTGCAAGAATAACAAATGGCTAATAGCGCTTAATATCTAAAGTAGGATTCGATTGTGACTAATGCAGATCACCAACACCAAAATTTAGTATCTATCAGTATTGAAGATGAGATGAAAGGTTCATACCTCGATTATGCAATGAGTGTAATTGTTAGTAGAGCAATTCCCGATGTACGTGATGGATTAAAGCCTGTGCACCGTAGGATTCTCTACGCTATGTATGAAGCCTCAAACCACTACAACAAACCTTACCGTAAGTCTGCCAGAATAGTTGGTGACGTAATGGGTAAATACCATCCTCACGGTGATGCAGCTATTTATGATTCATTGGTGAGGATGGCTCAAGACTTTTCCTTAAGGGTACCACTAATAGACGGGCAAGGTAACTTTGGTTCAATGGATGGCGATGCCGCAGCTGCTATGAGGTATACCGAGACAAGGCTTGCTAAAGTAGCTCATACACTTGCCGAAGATATTGACAAAGAAACAGTAGATTTTATCCCAAACTATGATGGTTCAGAAAAAGAACCATCCGTATTACCATCAATGTTTCCAAATCTTCTGGTCAACGGGACAAACGGTATAGCAGTTGGTATGGCTACTAACATACCTCCTCATAACCTTGGAGAGATAATAGATGCTTGCTGTTTGTATGTTGATAATAGCGAGATAGAAATTGCTGATTTACTATCAGTGGTTCAAGGTCCAGATTTCCCTACCGGCGGTATTATACTTGGAACAAATGGTATTAAATCTGCTTATTTGACTGGTAGGGGTAGTATCCTAACTAGAGGACGTGCTGAAATCGAAGAGATGCCGAATAACAGGCAAGCTATCATCATCACAGAAGTACCGTATATGGTTAACAAGGCTAAGCTAGTGGAAAAAATAGCGGAGCTGGTTAAAGAAAAACGTATAGAAGGTATTACTGATCTGCGGGATGAATCTAACAAAAAGGGTGTTAGAGTTGTAATAGAAGTAAGAAAAGACGCAGTAGCTGAAGTTATACTAAACCAACTATACTCGTATACTCAATTACAGACGAGTTTCGGCGTCATCATGCTTGCTCTAAAAGATGGGCTGCCAAAAGTAATGAATTTGAAAGAAGTAATAGCAGCTTTTGTTAATTTTAGAGAAATTGTTATTACGCGTAGGACAATATATTTGTTAAATAAAGCACGTGATAAAGCTCATCTTTTACTCGGCCTAACCATTGCTGTGAGTAATATCGACGAAATTATTAGAATAATCAAGTCTTCAAGCGATCCAGCAAGTGCAAAAGAGCAAATTATGCAAAAAGCTTGGAATGCTTCAAATATTATCGACCTAATAAAATTAGTAGATGATAAAGCTATGATCGCAAATGACGGTATGTGCCATTTTACTGAAGCACAAGCAAAAGCAATTCTTGAGATGCGCTTGCAACGTTTAACTGCTATGGAGAAAAATAAGCTAGAAAACGACTTAAATGATCTTGCAAAGGAGATTGCTGGTTATATTGAGATTCTAGGGTCACGTGAGAAGTTACTTGGGATTCTAAAAGACGAATTAATCAAGATCAAAGAGGAGTTTGCAACTCCGCGTATTACCAGTATCGAAATGGGAGATTTTGATCAAGATGTTGAGGATCTTATCCAGCGAGAAGAGATGGTTGTTACTGTGACTCTCGGCGGTTATATTAAACGCGTTCCTCTTGGGACCTATAGAGCTCAGAATCGTGGTGGTAAAGGAAGGTCAGGCCTTTCGATGCGCGATGAGGATATTACAACACAGGTATTTGTTGGTAGTACTCATACACCGATGTTGTTTTTTTCCAACCTTGGGCAGGTATACAGCTTAAAATTATATAAATTGCCTCTTGGTAATCCGCAAAGCAAAGGTAGGCCAATAATAAATATTTTACCTCTCAAGGAAGGGGAGCATATTAGCAATATTATGCCATTACCTGAAAACCAGGAAGAGTGGGATAATTTAAATATTATTTTTGCCACTCGTCAAGGTAATGTCAGAAGGAATGATTTATCAGACTTCAAGCGTATTCAATCTAACGGCAAAATTGCTATCAGGCTGGACG
>JAJZHL010000034.1:8249-8613 GCA_021804505.1 Pseudomonadota bacterium
GATCAGCGTTAAAGTTTGTAAAGATGAGGATCATGTGTTGTTAGCAACACAGGCTGGTAAGGCTATAAGGTTCCCAGTTAATTTGCTAAGAGTTTTCAAAAGTCGTACTTCTGATGGAGTAAGGGGTATGAAGCTTTCTTCAGATGATCAAGTAATCTCTATGACGATTCTAAAAGGAGCGTTGTGTACTATGGAAGAAAGAGAAGCATATCTATCAATCCCTCTCGAGAAGCGCTTAGAAATTGCTGAGGGTAAAGAATTCACTTTAGAAGACCTTGAGACGGTTCTTCGTAAAGAACGAATTACCCAATGAGCTGCTAAAGAAGACTGTATTATGACCATACATGAAAATGCTATCGAACAA
>JAJZHL010000035.1 GCA_021804505.1 Pseudomonadota bacterium
AATCTATAAAGCCTCCAAGGATGCATTATTTGGATACCGTATTATTAACAGAATATGACAATCAACTATTAAATAGCGACTTGCCAGAATTCATAAAAAGTGTAATTGGTAAAGGCACCCCTGTAATACTCAGCGACCCAGGCTTAACAGGAAATTTCAATAATATAAAAAATTTGGAACAGTGGAAGGCTGAATATTTCAAAAAATTCAACATTGACTTATCGAAAAGCTTTCCTGCTCACAATTATATTATATTTAATAATATGACGCCGTTTGATAACACTTATCCAGCATTTTATCATGGTATATTAAGTAGCAATATTGCACCTCCTGCCCAATTAATTACTAATTTCTTAGCATATACCAAATTTATGCCTAAAGTATTAGTGGTTATAGACAGTGAGTACACAGATTTAAATTCTCTTGAAATACAAATAAAAAATTATAACGACAATATTGTGTTTATTGGCTATAATTATGTTGCACAATATCAGCAAAGCACAAAATTCGATAAGGTACCTGAAATAAAAAAGTTTATGCAAGCTTTGATAGAAAAAATAAATAAAGTCAAACGACATAATCCCCCCTTAAAGGCTAAGAGCAAAACTAATGAAAATCCATATGACATTAAGGAATAGGATATTAAAACTAGGATTAATGCTTGCTATATTGCTAAATTGTGCGCATGCAGTGGTAATTCCCACCTATTCTATTAATTCTAGCACTGTGAATAATTTACTAGAAAAAATTAGCGAAAACAGCTTAGTGCTAATCAATATTGATGATACACTCATTACACCTAAATCTGTAATGTTTCGTGATAATAGTCCTTATAGAGCTTTTATCCAGGAACTCTCAGCTTTAAAAAAATATCAACCAAATATAGACGAATTAATTGCATCATTGATATTGCAACGCCAAGTAATGTTAGTTGAACCGGCTTGGCCAGGCTTTATTGAAAAATTGAAAAGTAAGGGAGCCGTAGTTTTCGGATTAGCACAAGTAAGTCCCATAACTGCCAAAATTAAAAATTTTGAAGAATGGCAATATCAGCAACTTGCTTCTTTAGGTGTTAAATTTACTGATAAGGTCAAGGAAGAAGAAATATTTAAATTTGATGAAAAAAATAAATTATCTCCAATTTTTTACAAAGGGATTATTTTTACTACTTATGTTAGTAAGGAAGAAATGCTACGACAATTTCTAGCTATAACCCATATAGTACCAAAAAATATTATGGTTTTTGAGTATAGAAAAAGCGATATTAACAATATTAATAAGTTCTTTAGGACAATTGATCTCGATTGTTATGGGGTCCAGTATTTGGGCTTTGAGGCCCTAACAGGTCTACCGCAGGACAATATAGTGAAATTGCAAAAGGACACTTTACTAAAAAAGAGTAAATGGCTAGAAGATGATGCAGCTATAAAATTACTTGAACCGGCTCACCCTGAGCAGAAATAATAATAACTAGACGTAATCTTGAATTATGCGAGATTCTGTAAATTTTAGAACGATATGATACACCTTCCTGATCTTGGTAATACCGGTAAACTCATTCAGTCTATTAAAGCTTTGATGATTGAATGTGGTAGGGTAGCGTTACTTCGAATGCAAGAAGGGATAAATGTATTTTATAAAGAAGATAATTCGCCTGTTACAAATGCCGATATAGAAATTAGCACGCTGATTTTCAATAATTTGAAATCCTTAACTCCTGATATCCCTGTGATATGCGAAGAAAGAGATTTAATCACACCCCTCGGTGACGATTACTTCTGGTTAGTAGATCCAATTGACGGTACACGGAGCTATATAAGAGGCGAAGATACTTTTACTGTAAATATTGCATTAATTAAACATAATCTAGCAGTTTTAGGATTTATATATCAACCTTTTACGAAAAAACTATATTACACAGATCACAATAATAATTTACAAATTGAACAGAATGGGAAAACCGTAAATATTGAAAATTCCCTAATAAAAGACCATTATTCTGCCGTTGTAGGATCACGTTATTCAGATTCCCATACGAAAGACTTTCTAAAAAGTCACCTTATTACCAAAATTGTTAGTATCCCAAGTTCAATAAAATTTTGTTTAATTGCAGAAGGAACAGCAGATGTGTACCCTGGGTTTGGCACAACAATGGAGTGGGACGTAGCTGCTGGACATGCTCTTGTTAAAGCAGCTGGTGGTAATATTGTCGATTTGCATGGAAATGAGCTCTCTTATAGGAAAGATGGTTTCCAAAATCCTCATTTTTGTGCTTATAGTAAATATTGGTGTAAGGAGATGGTTTCTAAAAATTAATCCTTAATAATACATTAACGTTTAATTACTCAAACAGAACCTGTGGAGGTAGATTAATTATGCCAAAAGAACAAGAATTTGTACTATTCAACCTTAGTAATAGCGGGAGCAAGGAAGATCCTATATTACAATTAGATGGGGCAATCCCTCAAATACAATTACAGGCAAATCTCACCCAGGGGAAGATTAATCTTGACCTTATAGCAGGTGAAATATTGGACAAAGCCGAACAAGAAAAGAAAGCACCAATATTGAATTTACAAGTCAATACTAGTTCAATGTCTCCACTAATTGATGAAGAGGAAATAACCAAGCTTAAAGAACTTGGAATTAAAGTTGTTTATTCTTTTGCGCATTATGACAGCAGAGAGAGTGATAAATGGAAACCTATGATTAAAGAGGCCGATCATGTTTTTTTTGCTAGCGAAAAGGACAGAGAAGATGCAATATCCCAAAATCATATAGCCAGTCCGAAAACTTCTTATGCTAAACCTTACGTTACCTTACAAGAAGCAGAAATATTAAGCCGAAAGCCTAATATTTTAATGACAGAAGGTTTAGAAAATAGGCAAACTGTTAATGATATGGTTGCTGTAGCAAAACAATTACCAAATACTAGAATAATTATAGCTGCAAATACTGCATCTAGAGAAGGTATCACTAATGCAATTGCAGCCAAATTCGGTATTAGCGATGAAGATCAACTATTTGGCATAGACTTAGAGGTCAAAGATATTTTAAATAGTAAAGATGGGCCTAAAAAACTTGAAGCATATGTGGCACAATTAACGGAACAATTCCAGAAGGAAGGAAAAAGTGTAAATCCTGTCGATATATATTGTGACTTTTCCAATCCACCAACGCTACACAACATATATAAGCAAGCTAAATACACAATAGATTCCAGCCAGAATTATAGCAATGGTTGTATTCCTTTAGGTAAGCAAGGAGATAAAGCATCACAAGCTCTTATAAACGAAGTACAGGCAAGAGAAGTAAACAATGGACCAAATCAAGTAACAATATCAGAGATGCAGAGTGCACTAGTGCAGCCACAAGCTGGTACTGTACAAGCGTTACAAAATATTGTTTCTGAACCGAAAGCAATATCTAAGTTAAGTACAGCTGCACAAAGTCAAAGTGAGTCACTCACAGAACCAAATTATCTTTATACTGAAGATGATATTAGTGCTTTGTTAAAAGCATCTTTAAAAGAAGATAAGTTTACTGTGATACAACATGCTTCGCTAGAGGAGAAAGATATATTAAGAGATACATTAATACAGGCTATATCATTTGATCTAAATGAGAAAGGGAAAAGTGGCGTTGTAATACCGCTTAATACTGGACATAAGCACTGGGTAAGCTTAGCAATTACTAAGGATCAGGCTGGTAAAATAGTCTTTAGTTACAATGACCCAGAGGGTACATCCATTCAAGTAAGAGAGAGCCTAGTACAGATGATTAAAGAAATAGCGCCAGAGGCTCAGATAATAGATTACCAGACCAAGCAGCAAATAAATGATAAGGACTGCGGAGCGTTTGTAGTAGATAATTTAGTAAAAATGGTGAGCCAGAAACCTATTCTTACAACTCTGGAAGCGCAAAATGCTGGACAGTCTTTACGTGAAAGGCATGCAAGCACTATGGCAGCTAAAGTGGCGACTGAGCAAGCTGCTAATATGAGAAAATCTATTGGGCAACACGCACACTCCCACCATAACATTATTCCAATTGCTAAAAAACAAAATACATTCTTAGGCAAATAAGGAATTGTAGTGCACGTAACTAATAAAAATATTCAGATCATAAAAAACTATTAGGGAGTTTTAATGAACGCCAATATAATTGATACTATATTCAATAATGTAAATTATAGACAATGGTAACTCTTTTAGTAATATTGATCTTTATTATGATGGCCTGTTCGGCCTTTCTGTCTGCTACTGAAACCGCTATCACGGCATCTTCCCCAGGTAAGATGCAGAAACTTAAGTCCGAAGGAGTAAAACGCGCTAACGTTGTTCTCCAGATACTAAAAAATAAGGAAAAAGTTATAGGTGCATTGCTAATCGGCAATAACTTGGTCAATACCATTAGTACCACTATTGCCACAAGCATTTTTATTAATTGGCTAGGTGATGCCGGAACAGTAGTGGCATCTGCTGTAATGGCTTGCATAATAATTATTTTTGGGGAAGTAGTACCTAAAGCAATTGCTGTAGCCAAATCTGAGCAAATCGCCCTATTTGCTTCACCTGCTATTGTAATTTTTCTAAAGATCTTAAGACCCATTAGTTACTTCTTTGATGTACTTATTAGAATGCTTTGTTTTGTACTACGTATAAACTTAGAACAAAATATTTCTGGAACAGAAGAAGTGAGAGGGGTCATCGAACATTATCACCAAGAAGGGAATGTTTATAAATCTGATCGTGACATGCTTGGAGGGGTGCTGGATATTGGGCAAATGACTGTGTCAGAAATTATGACCCATAGAAGCAATGTAGTAGCAATTGATATCAACCTACCCAAAGAAGAAATCATCCGCATCGCCCTTTTATCGAATCCTCATACTAGAATTCCCCTCTGGAAAGAGAGCAAGGACAACATCATTGGAATATTACATATGCGAGACTTACTTAGAGCTCTTTATGAAAATAACAACGATGCAACGAAGATTAATATTGAACAACTCATTAGCCCTCCGTGGTTTATCCCAGACAATGCTCTAGTTACCCATCAACTACATGCATTCAGAGAAAGAAAAAGCCACTTTGCTTGTGTTGTAGATGAATATGGTGATTTACAAGGTATTATCACACTTGAAGATATCTTAGAGGAAATTGTTGGACCTATTGATGACGAGCACGATTATCCTATTGATACAATAGTTAAAAAATCTGATATGGAATTTACCATTGACGGCTCTACAACAATAAGAGATTTAAATAGAGAGTTAAATTGGAATTTACCTGATGATGATGCAAACACCTTAGCCGGGCTTATTATTCATAAACTTGAGCGGATACCTAACCAAGGCGAATCCGTCAATATGCTTAACCTAAACATCGTCATCGATAAAAAGGTTGGTAATAAGATTGAGAGAGTGAAAGTAACAATTTTATCCAATATGGAAGATTCTAATGTTAATAGGTCTTCTCATTAGAATGTCTGCGCTAATATGATAAGTCTTTTAGGAAATTTACTACAAGTATCTTCTATATTGTGTAGCAGTATAGTAATTGCTACTTCATTTATATTCTATAATTCTAGGCCAAGGATAGCTTTAGTATTCTTTTACCTAAGCTTTATATTAACACTATCAGCATTCCTGCTTTTAATATATGGATTTATAATCTCCGATTTTTCTATACAGAATATTTTTTTAAACTCTAGCTTGCTAAAACCTCTTAAATTTAAAATTGCCGCTAGTTGGGCTAGCCACGAAGGATCTATCTTATTGTGGTTGTGTTTGTTACAGGCTGTGGGAGCTATGTACATTGCTAGATTTAATAGAGTACCAGTACAATTGTACCACATTTCTATCCTTGCACTAATTCATATATTGTTCGGTAGTTTTATTTATTTCACCTCCAACCCTTTTGATAAAATGGCCTTTGCCCCTTCCCAAGGCCTCGGGCTAAACCCTATGTTACAAGATATTGCCTTAACTATCCACCCGCCTATATTGTATCTAGGCTATGTCTGCTATATAGTACCATTTATCTCCGCGTGCACGATGCTACTACGGACTCAAATAGAGGTGGATGAACTGAAACAGGTCAAGCTATTTACTGGTATAGGAATGCTACTTATCACCTTAGGAATAGCTCTTGGCTCATGGTGGGCATATCGAGAGCTTGGTTGGGGAGGTTTTTGGTTTTTTGATCCGGTAGAAAATATCTCCCTTTTCCCTTGGTTATCTGGCATCGCTTTATATCATTCTATTTCAGTAACAATTCAATCAAGACAGATGAGTAATTGGACTATTACTTTATCAATTGTGACTTTCTTACTGGTCATATTAAGTACATTTTTAGTCCGCTCCGGCATGATTATATCTATCCATACTTTCGCATCTTTACCGAGCCGTGCTATCTACATGCTCTCCATATTTACCATAATCGCCTTATCGAGTTTGAGCTTGTTCATTATAAAAAGTCCTTATCTCAGGTTAAATAATACGCTTGTAAAAAAAGATAATAGCATTTTATATATAATGCTTGGCAATTTGTGTTTCTTGGGAGCATTAGTAATATTATTATCAGCTACTCTCTATCCTTTACTTTATTCTAGTCTTTATGGCCAATCTGTTAATATTGATGAGAAATTTTTTGTAAATAATTTCTTAATTTTTGTTATTCCAATACTTATACTCGCTGCTATTGCCCAAGGTAAAGGCCCAAAACGAAATAACCTCCTCCTTTTGCTACTTTCTTTTATTATTACTTTGCTTAGCTGTTATTATCTAAAGCATAATTTTATTTCTGCTAGTATCATGATTGCTGGCATATTCTTAATAATACAAAACGGCATCATATTTATAGCACGTGGTGTTTTATCAACAAATTATAAAGTAAATTTAGCGATGGTGCTAGGGCACTTAGGTTTCGGTTTATTAGCCGTGGCTATTACCCTTAATATTCTACTACAAAAAGAAATTGATTTTATAGGAGGTGTAGGAGACAAAACAGTAGTAGAAGGATTTGAAGTTACTCTTCATTCAATCAAATTTTCTTCGGCACAAAATTATTACAGGCAAATCGCTGAATTCTGGATTTATGATCAAAATAATAATATTACTATATTAAAGCCTGAAAATCGATTCTATATTATAGAGCAAAAATTATCCCAGGAAAGTAACATCTTCTCATACCTCTTTTATGACCTGTATGCAGTTTTAAATCAAATTGATGATCAGATCATTCATGCCAAAATATATTACAGACCAATGATGAGTTTTATCTGGTTGTCTATCTTAGTCATATTGGGGGGATTTTTCATTCCAATTTTCAAGTATACAGCTGGGAATAAGTAAACACACTTATTTTACGTGGATTGTCTTTTAAAAGTGTGATACAACTAAATGAGTACAGGACTTTCATACTAATAGTGTACCCTGCCTTCCAAATTTTAAGATGACTATTTATGTGAATACTATTGTCTAGGAAATAGCAGTAAATAGGCATTATTAGGATATACTTTATTGGTCCCTTATGTTTTTAAACTTTATAAAAGTTTTGTTAAATTAACTTATTCATGGTTAGAAAATTGGATACATTTTATCACAAATTACCTTATAGGCCAGGCGTAGGTATGATGATAATAGATAGCCAGAATAGAATATTTGTAGGCAAACGAATAGATACAAAGATTTCTGCTTGGGAAATGCCACAAGGTGGCATTAACATTGGTGAAACTCCAAGTGTTGCTGCTCTTAGAGAAATGCTAGAAGAAATTGGTTGTAACAAAGGCAGCATAATAGCAGAAAGTAAATTTTGGTACTCCTATGATGTGCCTAAAATCTTGGTACCTAAATTATGGGATGGTAATTTTCGTGGTCAAAAGCAAAAATGGTTTTTGATCAGATTTAACGGTGTGGACGACGAAATAAACATCAATACCACAGAGCCAGAATTTAGCGAGTGGCGCTGGGCTGGCATTGAAGAATTACTATCCATTGTCATTCCGTTTAAACGCAAATTATACAAGGCTGTTATGAGGGAATTTGCTCCTCTTATTTGATAATAGAGCAAACACCTTAAGTAAAACTTTATTGCTACTTACTTTTACTATTTGTAACGCCTGCTTTTCTGCGTTTGACTTGCAAGTTTCGAAGATGAGAATTTGAGCTTTGTTTATTTGTGCTCACTTTAGTCGGTCGCCCTTTTTTTCTAATTATTTCTTTAGCTATACTTTCTTCTCTTTTTCCACTTTCCACAGAGATTTGTTGTTTTGGAGGGATTCCCGTAGAAACCTTTTTTTTCTTAATTATTTCCGTAGCAATCTTCCCTTTTCTTTCTTTCTTCTCAACAGTGTTTTGCTGCTTCGGAGCTTTTAGCACTTGATTTTTTTTCTTTGTTTTTTTATCAGCAGCGTAACTATCAATATGCTTCT
>JAJZHL010000036.1 GCA_021804505.1 Pseudomonadota bacterium
CAGTAGTATTCAATAACTTAAGCTCTTCTTGTGGCAGATTATAGCAGGGCCATTCTTTGTTAATACTATTGTAAAGCGATTCAGCGCTATGAAATGTATTATATAAGCTAGCGTTAATAGCTATTATACAAGGCTCTGAGTCAAGCACGCCTACTAGAGCTTCTTGTTGTGCCTTTTTGCCTATAAACTGCTCAATTATTTGGTTTGTTATACCTATCAGATTAGACTTGACTAATATAATAGTGTTATTGCCAGATAAGGCTGGTATATTCTCAAAATAATTTATTCTATCAACGGCAAATTGTTTTATTGGTTTTGATGCAACAAGATAGTTTCCGTACTCTGAATCTATTAAAATAACTATATTATTCATCTATTATAATGTATAAAACTATAATATTCATACTTTATAAAGTATAGAAAGGTGACATTCTATCAAGGTTAATACATAATGCAAAGAAAATATTTTGGCACAGACGGGATAAGGGGGCGCAGCAATACTGCAGCAATAACCCCAGAAAATATGATAAAGCTAGCAAGAGCAGCTACCATAGCATGTGATTTTTTGGGCAAAAAGCCTACTATAGTTATAGGTAAGGACACTAGATTATCAGGCTATATGCTTGAATATGCTTTAACCTCTGGCTTTATTTCAATGGGAGCAAATATAATCCTAGTAGGGCCTATACCTACACCTGCAATATCAATGCTAGTTAGAAGCCTTAGAGCTGATCTTGGAATGATAATTTCTGCTTCACATAATCCATATTATGATAATGGCATTAAATTTTTTCTACCGTCAGGCCACAAAATTTCTGCTGAATTAGAAAATAAGATTGAGCAGCTAATGTCTACTGATTTAACAGATTGCGCTGCGGAATATGACTCTTTAGGTAGAGCGACTAGGCTGGATGATGCTCGCGGCCGTTATATTGAACATGTAAAATATTCATTCCCTTCTACCTTAAAATTAGATGGCGTAAAAATAGTAGTGGATTGCGCGAATGGCGCAGCCTACGATATCGCTCCTAAAGTATTTCATGAGCTTGGTGCTGAAGTTATTACATGTGCAGTTAATCCTGATGGTTTCAACATTAACCATGAGTGCGGGGTAACAAATCCGAAACTATTATCTACTAAAGTACTCGAACATAAAGCAGATTTAGGGATCGCATTAGACGGTGATGCTGATAGGGTCTTAATAGTAGATGAGAAAGGGAAGGTGATAGATGGAGACCAGATTATTGCTTCACTTGCTTACTATTTATTAAAAAATAAAGGAGTAAAAAATAATACAGTAGTCACTACTATCATGTCCAATATGGGACTAGAACTGTATTTAAACAGTATAGGGATAGAACTGGTGAGAACAGATGTTGGAGATAAGTATGTAGTCGAGAAAATGCAGCTACTGGGTTGTAGTTTAGGCGGCGAACAATCTGGACATATTATAATTGGTGATAATCAAGCTACTGGTGATGGAATTAAAGCTGCTCTGCAGGTGCTTGCAATTTATAAGAAAGCACGGAATATTCCGATAAGTCAGCTATTAAATAAATTTATACCAATCCCTCAATTCACCCATAATATACATTATGATTATAAGGAGTACGGTCAGACAGTTATTGTACAAAAAGAAAAAATTGAAAATATCACTAAGCTGTATAAAGAACGTTATGAGAAGGATGCAAGAATTGTAATGCGTCCGTCTGGAACAGAACCAATTATCAGGTTAATGATTGAAAGCGCTAATAGTAGCCTTGCAAAAAAATTATTATCAGAAATTCATTCATTGTGGGCAGTAGAATAGGGCAGGGAACAAGAATGCCTAAATTTTGGGTTGGAGTTGCTTCAAAGGAGCATGTTGAAAACGGTGTTAAGTGGGGTATATGCCAGTTTTGCCATGGTAAATTAGCGCCAGCCAAACGCCTAAAGAAAGGTGATTTTGTAATCTATTATTCACCCCGCGATTCTATGGAAAGCAAAGCAATTTGTCAAAAATTCACAAGCATCGGCAAGGTAGCGGACGACGCGCCATATCTATTTGATATGGGCAATGGTTTTACACCATATAGACGTAATATACAATACTTCGAAGCCAAGCAGGTAGATATCAAACCTCTAGTACCTATACTACCGTTTATTAAAAATAAGACTTCCTGGGGTTATGTATTTAGGTATGGTTTTTTAGAAATAGATGAAGAGTCGTTTAGGATTATTGCTTACGAGATGCTGGGTATGAATTCTGTTGTGCAATAGGTAAGTCATCCCGAACTTGTTGCGAGATCTCACTGGATCCCCCTCGTAGGCGGGGATGACTTTTCGGCAATTCTGGACCCGATTTGCTGAACTTTAGCGGGTAACATTCATTAAAATCATTTATTCATATATGGTATCATTATATGAATCTGTAGCTGTGAACTGAAATTTCCCTAAAATATTCACTTCCTCGTTTAGGCTTAAATCTGAAGCTGTGAGTTTAAATTCTCCTCCTATAGTAACTTCCCCGTCTAAATTAGAACTTTTATTTGTGATTTTGATTTCTGCTTCTACTGCATCTGTTTTTGTAGCGGGAGCAAATAGATTTTCTTCAGTATAAAAAACAGAATTTTCTTCTTTATTTTCCTTGTTTTCTATACTATCAACAGTTTGCCTTGGTAAGGTAAATTTAATAATACTACCTTTTTCTGTCGTAAAAACAGACTTTACTAGCTCACGTATGTAGTTTGGTACCTCATCGTTATATAGTAATAATGTCTTTAGATCAGGGTCTATGCCTACAAAAATGGATACATCACTCTCCGATCCTTGGGGTAAGTTGTGCAACATAAGCATGGTATGAAATTTTTCCTTTTCTTCTCCTTTATTATGCCTTTCCCATAATTCTTGTATAGCTGGTGCGTTGTCTATCACGAAGTATGAAGTTATTGTAGAATTATTATTTAAGCTCCATATAGTTGCGTGTGTACTTTTAGTCATAATATACCTCACATTTAGTTAAGCAGGGGTAAAAATTTTCCCCTTAACTAGTGTAACAATAATTTGTTGTTAAAAAAATAAAATTTTCTCTTAAACGCCTTATCTTAAGCGTTTAAGAGAAACGATTATAATCGATATGCTGCCTTGTTATGCACTAAGCTCTAGCCATTCTGTCAGTAAAGAATCTAGCTTTTGTTTATTTAGTGCTAAGGTTTCACTAACTTTCTGGAATTTGTCAGGATTTGATGAATAGAGTGTTGGGTCATTTAAGAGAGATTCTAGTTCTTTAATTTCCGTTTCTAACTTTTCTATCTCTAGCGGAATCGTTTCCAGTAAACGCTGCGCCTTATATGTTAATTTTTGAGATTTTGCTTTTTCATTTGGCGTAGGAGTAGGGGAACTCTTTGTAATTTTAGGAGTATCAATTTTAGGCCCGGATTGCTTATAATCATCATAACTACCTGCTATGTCGACTATCCTGCCGCTCGTAAATATGAAGCTTCTGGTAACTAATTTATTTAAAAAATCACGATCGTGACTAATAAGTATTAGTGTTCCGCGATAATCTGATAAAATATCAAGGAGGATCTCCAAACTATCCATGTCTAGATCATTGGTGGGCTCATCCAGAATCAGTAAGTTGCCTGGATTTATTAGCGTCTTTGCTAATAACAACCGGTTAGCTTCGCCACCAGATAGTGTCGATACTTTAGCAGTAAGTAGCTTAGGGTCAAACATAAATTGCTTTAAATAGCCCGCTACATGCATGGTTTTATCGGACAAAAATACTTGATCACCTCCAGTAGGGCATAATATTTGCTGAAGTGTAGATTCAGGATTCAGCTCAGTCCTGTGCTGATCAAAATAAGAGATTTTGAGGCCCTGACCATGGGTTATTATGCCAGAGGTGGGCTGGGTCTGTTTGAGTAGCAATTTAACAAGAGTTGTTTTCCCTGACCCGTTAGGTCCGACTATGCCTATTTTCTCTCCTTTTTTGACTCTAAAGCTAAAATTGTTAATAATGTTTGCAGAAGAGTAATTAAACGAAACACTCTCAGCTTCTATAATGAACTGGCTTTTGCTTATATCCGCAGACTTTGCTGTTTGAATCTTTTGCTGGGTTATAGCTAGAGTGTTTGCATGCTGCTTGACGGTATCCTTTAAAGCTTTCAAATCAGCAAGCCTTTTCTGATTTCTTTTCCGCCTAGCAGTTACCCCAGCGTTTAGCCAATCATTCTCATTATCTAATTTTTTATTTAACTTTCTTAAAATAGACTCTTCTTGCTCAATAACAACTGTCTGCCATTCGTCAAAATATTTAAATCCCTTATCAGATACACGTAAGTGGCCACGATCAAGCCACCATAGTTTATTAGTAACATTTGTTAAAAATGCTTTATCGTGGCTTATACATATAATTGCTCCGCTATATGATTTAACGTACTCTTCCAGCCATTCTATTGTGCCAATATCTAGGTGATTAGTTGGCTCATCAAGTAATAATATATCTGGCTTAGATACTAAGGCTTTGGCTAGGTGCGCTCTCCTAATTTGCCCACCAGAACAGTTAGATAAGTTACTATTTTTGTCTAATTGTAATTTATCTAAAATAATGTCAATTTTGTATTGGTCAAGTTGATGGGTATTTAAGCCTTGTAAGACAAACTCATATACCGACATGTTAATGCCTGGCCTAATATTTTGGTTCAGATAGCTGATTGTTGTGCTTGGATCGTGGAATACTTCACCTGAATCGAGTTCATAATCCCCCGAAATTACTTTCATCAAGCTAGATTTGCCGCATCCATTTCTGCCAATTAGGCAAATCTTATCTCCAGCATAAATATATAGCTCTAGGCTAGAAAATAGTACTTTGTCTGCAAAATAGAGTTTACCGTTTTTGATGTAATAAATAGGGGTCATTCTCGTAGCCCAATGACATTTCCGCGAAGGCGGGAATCTAGTCTAATGTTATTAAATCCTGAATTTAATTCAGGATGACAAACCTTCCAAGTTACCCCGAACTTGTTTCGAGATATCCCTGAATCCCCGCCGTAGTTAGAATGACATCCAGAGGCATGCAAGAATAACACTCAATCTCTCTCAAACCCTCTTTACAATCAAGCTTGCATTAGTGCCACCAAAGCCAAATGAGTTAGAAAGGGCATAATTCATTTTTGCTTTTTTTGCTTCTAATGGGACTAAATCTATTTTTGCTTCTTCTACAGGCTTATGTAGGTTTAATGTAGGAGGGGCAACTTGATCTTGTAATGCAAGGATAGAGAATATAAGCTCCATACTCCCAGTGGCGCCGAGCAAATGTCCAGTAGAAGATTTAGTTGATGACATTAAAATCTTAGGATTAGCCTCTAAAAACAATTTTTGTACAGCCAGCAGTTCTATTGTATCTCCGACCGGGGTAGAAGTACCATGCGCATTAATATAATCAATCTTACCAGCATCAATTTTTGCATCACTTAGAGCATTTACCATTGCCTTATATGCACCTTTTCCTTCAGGATGAGGGGAGGTAATATGATATGCATCACCGGTGCTGCCATATCCAATAATTTCAGCGTAAATCTTAGCCCCCCGCGTAATTGCGTGCTCATATTCTTCGAGAACTACAATACCAGCTCCTTCTCCCATAACAAAACCATCTCTCTCCTGATCCCATGGTCTAGAAGCTATTTCAGGGGTATCATTATATTTGGTAGCTAAGGCCCTTGCTGATATAAATCCGGCTACGCCAGCTGGTGTAATTGGTGCTTCTGCACCTCCAGCAATCATAACATCTACGTTACCATACTGTATCATACGCATAGCATCACCTATAGCATGGGCGCTAGTGGAACAGGCAGTTGTTACGGCCTGATTGGGGCCGGTAAATCCATATTTAATGGAAACATGCCCAGAAAGAAGATTAATCAATGAGGCTGGGATAAAAAATGGACTAACTTTACCAAGTTTTTCCTGATACATTTTAATCGAGGTCTCTTCAATTGTGCCAAGCCCCCCAATACCAGAACCCAGTATTAAGCCAGTTCTATCTGCAGAACTTTCATCTGTTGCCTTCCAGCCGCTATCCTCGATTGCTTCTATAGCCGCAGCGATGCCATATTGGATAAATAAATCCATTTTATGGATACTGCGTGGATCAATAAAATTTTCTGGATTAAAGCCGTTTTCAGACCTATCAACTATTCCAGCGATTTTACAAGCAAAATTGGTGGTATCAAAGTTTGTAATGGTTTTAATACCACTTTTACCGTTTATAATACCGCTCCAGGACGCTTTTACGTCTATTCCAAGTGGAGTAACGAGTCCTATACCGGTGACTACAACTCTTCTAGCTGACATATCAATAGCTTCTTTTAAAAACTGTTGTTAATCTTATTTTTGATGCTTTTGGATATACTGTATAACATCAGATACTGTTAAAATTTTACTAGCATCTTCGTCTGGTATATCACACTTATATTTTGCTTCTATTGCCATCATGAGTTCTACTGTATCTAAACTATCTGCTTTAAGATCTTCAACAAATCTAGACTCAACGGTAATTAATTCCTTTTTTATCTTTAAAGTATTTGCAACAATCTCAATAACATCCTGTTCGATACTATTCATTCCTGTACTCATAATTAGAACCCCATAACTCATTAAAATTAATTTTAGAAAATATCCCGATATGCTTATGCTGCTAAAAGCTGTGGCGTGTAATACACAAGCTTTTTCGCTAAAGCAGTTTTTACTAAATTAAGTAAAGTAGGATATAACAATACCAATCTTCTAGCATAAAAAAACATTTTATGCCAGAGTAAAATAACAATAATTTATTTAAGATTCCTGTATTTCGCCTTTTAATGATCAAGAATACTAAACTAAATTATAGTTAATTAAAATAACAACATTTTATCTACACAACATTAAGAAAATTTAAAAAATCTCGCAATTCCTGTCTTGCAGCAACATGCGAGATATTAAAAGCTCTCCCATGGTTTGCTTTTGTAAGGTCTAAAAGCGTTAATCCCTGTAAAAATAATTCTCTAAAAATTACCCGTTCACTAAAGCCCGGAGCAATTTTAAAACTAATTCTTTTCGCTAGCTGTTCAAGGGTAGTTCCCATTTTCCTTTTATTGACCGCATCTAGGTTACTTAGCCTATTACGCATCACAATCCATTCAATAGTACCGCCATCTCTGCTAGCTTTTTGCATTTTTTGGTCCCAGATCATTTGACTGTAGATAGATGGCTTGATAATAGATAAATCGTTACTTTTTATCTTTGCCATGACATCTAAGTCTAAAAAGCTGTCATTAATTGGGGTGATAATAGTATCAGCATAAGAATGAGCAAGCCTTGATAGGAAAGAGTAACTTCCTGGCGTATCAATTACCACATAATCAACATTTTTTATCTGCTCAAGCAGAATTGCCTCAAACCTCGATCTTTCATCCTCTTCTTTTTCTCCAATAGCAAGCTCC
The DNA here is from genome assembly GCA_021804505.1 of Pseudomonadota bacterium. GTDB lineage: Bacteria > Pseudomonadota > Alphaproteobacteria > Rickettsiales > Rickettsiaceae > Tisiphia. Next base: position 7,467 of record JAJZHL010000036.1, read on the forward strand.
TTGCTTTCAGGCATATGAAAATGAACAGGTATTAAAACTTGTTGATCTGGATTTTGTGCATTATATTCGTTCCTACACTCTATATATCTTGTTAAGGAACCTTGACGTGAATCTGTATCTATACTTGCTACGGTAAAGCCATTATAAAGTAACCCTATAATTAAGTGCATAGAGCAGGTGGTTTTACCAGCACCACCTTTCTCATTACCTATTACAAATATATGACCACGTTTATCACTATTTTTCATAGTTATCTTGAATAAATTTATTTAGTAGCCTGACGCCATAACCCACAGCCCCTGGAGGGGCAAGAGGAGTGGCCGTACGACCATCTGAAACACCAGCAATATCAAGATGTGCCCAAGGTGTGTCATTTTTAATGAAGCGGTTAATAAAATGAGCTGCTGTGGAACTGCCTGCGCCGCCTCCTGGGGATGTAGGAATATTCGCGATGTCAGCAATAATCGATTTAAGCATTTCATCGTACTCTTTATGTAAAGGCATACGCCACAATTTTTCATTCACCTTAGCGCCTGCTTCAATAAGTTGCTCCGCTAATTTATCATTATTAGAAAAGCAGCCAGCATATGTTTTTCCTAGTGATATTATTATGGCGCCAGTAAGTGTAGCCAGATCAACAATACATTTAGGGTTGAATTTTTCTTGTACATACCAAATAGCGTCAGCAAGGACTAGCCGGCCT
>JAJZHL010000037.1:0-3911 GCA_021804505.1 Pseudomonadota bacterium
TTTTATCTAGATACTCATAACCAAATTCTGCAAGTATAGGTAACAGTTTGCTAGTAACTTGTTTATCTCGCTCGAGAATTGTTGTGTCTTGCTGAGCAATCTGTTCAATAGCACTTTGCACTATATCTAGAGCTTGCATGTGATTATTTACAAATTTTCCGAACTGTTCAAGTTTTGTTGTATCGTCAGCAAATTTAGCATTATAGCGGTTTTTCCATTGTGCCATCGTAGGGTCCTTTTGTGGTTCATGCTCTGTAAAAAGCTGAACAGCTTTATCTTGGATTGCTTGATCGAAGGTCTGACTTCTTTCCTTGTTATTAAGTAACCATTGTTGTAGTGCTAGTGGAATAGGCTTCATGTGGGGAAGTACTTGATCAAGAAATTTATCCTTTTCATGCAAAGACATTTCTTGCATACCATCAGGGTTAGTTACTATACCTCCAGCTTGATAAAAAACACCTGGCTTGGTAAAAGGTAAATCAGGTAAAAGCTTCTTTTTAAACTCCTCTTTGACTAGTTTTCGAATATTTTCAGGATTATTCAGTATCTCCGAGAACTCTTTTTGTTTTGAGACTACTGAATCTAACTCGCCGAGTCCATAAGTATAAATAGGGTGCTCCGTTTCACTCTTCATAGCTTCTCTAAGCTCTGTAACTTTCTCCGTATACTCTGCTACTACTTCGTTAAGTTTTCCGATGCCCTGCCCTACAACTTCTTTGTAACTAGTAGCATTTTCATCTAATTTACCGTTGCCATTCGATGAAAGACGCATGAAAGGCTCTATCACTTCCTTTCTGGTTTTTACTTGCCCATCTGATATATCTTTAGCAGTCCGATCATACTGCCGGTACCAATTAGTTGGTGATGTTTTACTCATATATGACCTTATTATTATATGAAATTGTCGTCGTGTTAATTGACGTACATAAGTCTTTTGCAATCAATTATTTAAGTAGATTTTCTAAGCTTAATAAGCTAACTTTCTTTAACCTTAACACTATTATTAGCTAAAGCATCGTTTGGATGAACCTTAAACCATAGACAGTACAAAGCAGGTAAAAATAGCAGAGTCAGTATTGTTGCAACAACCAGCCCACCCATTATAGCATATGCCATCGGGCCCCAGAATACTGTAGGAGCTATTGGTACCATTCCAAGTATTGCAGCAGTGGCGGTTAAGATCACTGGACGGAATCGGTGCATTACTGCTGTTATAATTGCATCCCAAGGTGATAAACCATGGCTTATCTCTAAATCTATTTGCCCGATGACTATAACCGAATTACGAATAATCATTCCGATAAGCGCAATTATTCCAAGTATGGCAACAAATCCCATCGGCTTATTAGCGAGCAGTAATATAGCCACTACTCCTATCAAGCCAAGTGGTACAACACTCAGCACTAGAATCACGCGTTGCATGCTTTGTAGTTGAATCATTAAAATAGTAATAATAATCATTAACATTATAGGGATAGATGCTGCGACTGCTTTTTGGGACTTAGCACTTTCCTCGGTTGTACCGCCGGTTGTAATACTATAGCCATTAGGTAAACTTTTATTAAGTTCTGATATTTTAGAATTAAATTCGCTGACAATAGTTGCAGGTAAAACACCCTTGGCAACATCTGCTTGTACAGTAATAGTAGGAGTTCGGTTACGACGCCATATTAACGGATATTCTTGTACGTATTCTATCGATGCTATTTGTGTTAATGGTACTCTTTGCCCACTTGGAGTAGAGATTTGTAAGCTTTCTAGTAAAGTTGGAGTAAGTTCTTCCTCCTGGCGCTCGGCTCTAATTACTACATCAATAAGGTAAATATTATCCCGTAGTTGTGTAGCATTAATGCCTGATACCATGGCATTTAAGTTAATAGCTATATCTTCAGAGCTTATTCCTAGCAGCTTAGCTTGATCCTGATCTACTTTGACACGTAGAACACGAGCGGGCTCTATCCAGTCAAAATTGATGCTTCTGACATTGGAGTCAGTAGAGAGCAGCTGCGCTACTTTATATGCTATATCTCTTATGGTCTCTATATTCTCACCACTTATTCTATATTGTAATGGCCATCCAACCGGCGGGCCCATTTCTAAAGGCATAACTCTTGTATTGAGTGCGTAGAAAGTGTCTACAAAAGCTTTTTCTAAATATTTCTGTACACGCTCCCTTGCTTCTATACTTTTGGTAACTATAACTGTCTGAGAGAAAGTAGGGTTAGCTTGAGCTGCATCGAGTGGCAAATAAAAACGAATAGCACCTTTACCTATATATGTACTCCAGCGTTCTATCTCATCATTATTTTCTAATAGCTTTTCTAGCTTTTTAACTTCAGTATTAGTTGCATATATAGAAGAGTTTTGTGCCAGTTGTAGGTTTACCAAAAGCTCTGGACGGTCTGATGATGGAAAGAATTGTTGAGGTATGTATTGCAAACAACCTAATGAAATTATAAATAATACAATGCTTATATATACGGTTTTTTTAGGGTGTTCCATCGCAGTTAATAGTATTGAATGGAATATTTGTAGCATTTTACTATTTTGTACCCCGTGAGTTTTCAGCTTATCAGGTAGAAAGGCAATACCAATTAATGGAGTAAATAGTACAGCAACAAACCACGAAATTATGAGAGCGATTGCGATAACAGCAAATAAGGAAAATACGTATTCTCCAGCTGAGCTTTTAGAAAAGCCAATCGGTATAAAGCCAGCAACCGTAACTAGGGTTCCTGTTAACATCGGAAAAGCAGTAGAAGTATATGCGTAGGTAGCGGCGCGTACCTTATCCCACCCCTCTTCTAATTTCATAACCATCATTTCTGTAGTAATCATTGCGTCATCAACAAGTAAGCCTAAGGAGATAATTAAGGCTCCTAAAGAAATTCGTTGTAAATCTATGCGGTAGAAATCCATTATAATAAACACTATAGCCAAAACTAGAGGAATAGAACACGCTACTACTGCACCTGCCCTTAAACCAAGGCTTAAAAAACTTACAAATAGCACTATAATGAATGCTTCCTGTAAAGATTTTATAAACTCCCTGATATGCAGCTTTACAACAGCTGGTTGGTCCGCTACAAGATCACATTTTATACCCACAGGAAGAGTTTGAATTATACCCTGCATTGCCTTGTGAACATTTTTTCCTAGAGCTAGAATATCCCCCCCGCTTACCATAGAAATGGCTATACCAATAGCTGCTTTGCCATTAGAGCGAAATAAAACTTGAGGGGGATCTATATACCCTCTTGTTACTTTGGCAATATCTCCTAAAGTTAATAATTTCCCATTAATAGTAATACTAGTATTTCTTACATCTTTTTCTGAAGTAAATGCTCCAGAAACACGCAATAATAGCCTTTCGTGATCTGTTTGGAGAATACCTGTAGGGCTAATAGAGTTTTGTTGTTGTAGAATTTGTATAAGTTGTTTGGGATTAATACCAAGGCCTGCTAGCCTTCTAACTGAAAATTCTATATATATTTTTTCGTCCTGATTTCCAATAATCTCTATTTTAGATACATCTGGAATTTTTAAAAGCTTAGTACGTACACTTTCTACATAGTCGAGTAGCTCCCGCTCAGTGAATCCATCAGACTCAAAGGCGTAAATTATGCCATATGTATCACCAAATTCATCATTAAAGTATGGCCCAAGTACACCAGGTGGCATAGTGGAAGCAATATCCTGAATTTTTTTGCGTGCTTGATACCAACTTTCACCAACAAGTTGTGGTGGTGTGGAGCCTAATAAATTCACATAAATAGTAGTAGAACCAGGAGAAGTAAAGCTACGTACAAAATCTATATAAGGTACTTCTTGTAATTTTTTTTCTATTCGGTCAGTTAGCTGATTTAGTGTCTCATCTATATTAGCGCCTGGCCATTTTGCTTGCACTACCA
>JAJZHL010000037.1:3921-7624 GCA_021804505.1 Pseudomonadota bacterium
AAATAGGATCCTCGTTGCGTCCTAGTTTATTGTAGCACAGTATACCTACAATTAAGGAGGCAAAAATTAAAAAATAAGTAAATTCACGATGATTAATTGCCCACTCGGAGAGGTTAAACCGCCCTATCATTACTTTACCTCAAGCAAATTTACTTGCTGCCCAGGATATAAAGATTGGACGCCTGCTGTTACCACTAAATCGCCATCTTGTAGGCCCTTAGAAATTATTACTGAATCTGCGGTATAGCCTGCTATTTCAACGTTTTGAAGCGATACAGTATGACTAGAGGGGTTGATTACCCACACCGCTGGGCTGTCATTAAACTTGTTTAGTGACATTACTGGTAATTCAACTGCTAAACCCTCATGTAATACCACACTACCAGTGACTGTAGAGCCGAGCTTCATTGCAGCAGGAGGATCTATCAATCCTACTTTTACTACAAAAGTGCGTGTAGCAGGATCAGCTTGTGGCGATATTTCTCGAACAAAGCCAGTAGTTTTTATCTTTGGATTATAGCTTAAAGAAACTTCTACCGGTAACTGTTGTAATTTACGCTCCAAGGCTTTTTCGGGCACATTAAACACAGCATCAAGACCTTCATCTGTGGCAATATTCATTATTGCTTGGCCTGCTCTCACTACTTCTCCAGCATCAATTTGAACGCTGGTGACCACTCCCGATGTGTCTGATCGCAATTCAGTATATTCAAGTTTGCTTTTAGCTTGGTTTAATGCAGCTTTTGATGATTCTACCTTAGCCTGGGCAGACTGTAATTGCTGTAAAGCTTCATCATAGCGTGCCTGCGTTGTAGCATCCTTACTTAGAAGAGTTTTTTGTCGTCCTTCAGTACGAGCAGCTTGTGTAAGTTGACTTTGGGCTGCATCTAAATTGGATTGGGCAGAAATCAAATTATCTTTTATATCCTGAGGGTCAAGTTTGGCAACTACTTGTCCAGCTGTAACTTTATCACCTAGTGAAAGCAAACGTTCTATTAGTTTACCGTCAATACGGAAACTAAGAGCAATATTGTTTTTGGCAACAATTTCACCAGTTAAAGATACAGGTTGATTTATTTTTTTATGTTCAACTTTAACATATCGGACAGGCCGGATAATATTGTCGTTATTGTCTTGTTTTATAAAGTGATGACAGAGAAAATACCATACAACGGCTATGGCCATAATCACTGTAAGTACAGTATATTTACGAGGGCACAATACCGCGTAGAGCTTGCTATTTTTTATTTTTGTTATGTAATCTGATACTATCACTGGCAAATACTTATATTATATTCGTCCTAAATTGTAACTTATTAGTCTAGAATATAACGATAATTAATTTACTATTAATAGAAAAAAAATTGTAAGTAAGTGATTTAAGATGTGGATCTGCAACAATTTAAATAAAATTACATATATATTATGAGAATCGATGGCAATTGTAGGGCAATATTGGTAAAACAATATTTCTTGACAAAAATATTCAGGTTCATTTAATTTAAGAACAAGAGTTTGATAATTTATAAACATATAAAATGAGAATAATACTTATTTTGTTGTTATTGATAACTTATCTGCCGGCAATTTCCTACTCTTCTGGCTATGCCGATCACAATGACCAATATATTAAGGGTTACGTTCATAGCATTTGCGTTAATGGTTATAATTTACCAAGAGAAGCAGTAACTGTACATCATGGAGTAATAATAATTGATGAAGAGCAATTAAATGGCAAGATTCCTGATCAAGTGCTTGAAAAAGTTCAACAAGCGACAGCTTCAATAAAAGAGGTAAAAGGTGTTAGATTGAAAGGGCAACAGTTAGATAGAGATACGCTAGTAAAGCAAAAAACAATGGGGTTTGCTAGTGATAAAGAAAAATTTAAAGATGTTGCTTTACCTTATAACAGTTTATTTCAGCCTCTAATAGCAGATCCTAAATGGCCTCGTTTTACGTTAGCCTATCAATATTATGATAAAAAAAATAACTTATTGAGACATGGATTTGCCCCTAATTTTGGTGCAAGCTTTCCTCTCTATAGAGTTATAAATCAAGTTACCAATAGCGAATGGGAAATAGGTATACAAGCAGGCTTATTTGCATTAATGGACATAGGCTCAAAACCAACAGCCTTAATTAATGCTGATTATTATATTGCTGTACCTGTTACATATCATAAAGATGAGATATCTACCTTAGTTAAGATATATCATCAGAGCTCACATTTAGGTGATGAATTTATGTTGACACCGGAAGGACAAAAAACTAAGCGTATAAATCTAAGTTATGAAGGAATTGACGCTTTGCTATCGTATAATTTTAATAGTTTCCGCTTATATGGTGGTGGGGGCTATATCGTCCATAAAGATCCAGGCTATATAAAACCGTTGAAAGCACAAATTGGAGCAGAATATTATTCTCCTAACACTTTTTTCAATGGTCGTCTTCGTCCTATAATGGGTATTGATATTACAGCTCAGGAGATGAGTTCTTGGTATCCAGGAATATCATGTAAGGCTGGTGTGCAATTAGAAAACTCTGCTCTGTTTAGTAATAAAGTCCAATTTATGCCTGAATATTACTCAGGTAAATCAGTAAATGGTCAGTTTTACAATGATAAAGTGCAATATATAGGTTTTGGCGTTCAGGCATTTCTGTAAGGTTGATATGAAATTATTCTTTATCAATTCCCCATAATAAAGCCTTGGAGAGCCATCCGGTATAATTCTTACAACTAATTTTGCAATATTGTTTTTCGCACTTATTGAGGAAGCAACGTACATTTCCGCTTACTTTGGCAACTATCCTGCTATTAGTAGGAGATTTAGTAAGCTCGACTACTTCCTTGCTTACTATAATTACCGACCTTTTTCCTGACAAGACGCTTGAATGTACCCACCCGCCTTCACCATGAATATCACGAATTTGCCGCCATTGTTCATATTCTGCAATTATTTCTATAGGTTCTCCTTTTTTAACAAAAACCCATTCTATTGGAGATGTTATAGTAGGGCCTACTCTAGCGTTTACCTCGTTAGATTTGATGGAGGCAAACCGTGGAAGAGGCAATTTTGTATTGTTGGCCATAGCGATTGCCGTAGCCATAATCATAGTGATTAGTATGATAGTTTTAACAAGAAATGACCTATTCATTTTATTGGTATTTGATAATCTAATACTTTTCCAGGTCATTTTCTGTTAACTCAAGTTCATCATCTCTTTTAGCTATAATATAATTTCCTGATCTAAATTGTCCTTTAATTCGGTTTATTTCATATTCACTAATACCAACAAATTTTAAAATCGTACCACCAAGTTGTAGACCAGTCTCGTAATTCTCTGGTATGAGAGTAGTGGCGCCAGCGTCATAGAATTCTCGTGCATTTTGTAAGTTTTTGAGTTTTACAATTACCTCGAGATTGGGAGCATGGCTGGAAATAGTTTTTAAAGCTTTTTTAATTGTAATATGATTATTCATAGTAAGTACTAATGCAAGAGCTCTTTCTGCCCCTACTGCTTTTAAAGTGTCAAGCTGAGATATGTCACCTCTAAATACTGGATAACCGTTAGCCGTTTCGTCTTTGATTATATCTTCATTAATATCCAGTGCTATGTAATTAATTCCTTCTGCTTCTAGAACTAATGCAACCATTTTTCCTACACTACCGAAGCCGGTAATAATTACGTGGTTTGTTAAATC
>JAJZHL010000037.1:7634-8091 GCA_021804505.1 Pseudomonadota bacterium
CGTGCTCCACGTTCTATGATTTCTGTAGGTGATTTTATAAGTCCCTTATCCAACCTTTCGGCAAGATTCCTACCCAAAATTGCTAATAAAGGAGTTAAAGCCATGGTACACGTTACTACTAGTAAGAGGATATTTGCCAAATTTTCTTCAATAATCCCTGTCTCTTTGCCAAGCCCAAATAAGATAAATGCAAATTCTCCTCCCTGAGATAGTAGCAGGCCTGCATGTAGTGCTACTCCCTTATTGAAGTCAAATAAGATACAAAATGCAGCTATAATCAGAGTTTTAACTAAAATTAATGCTATTGAACATGTCAAAATTGTAGAAATTTGGGCGTATATTTCTTGTACGTCAATATTCATCCCAACTGTCATAAAAAACAAGCCAAGTAGCAAACTTTTGAATGGGTATATGCTTTCCTCGGCTTGTAAGCGAAATTCAGTTTCAGCTACCAAAA
>JAJZHL010000038.1 GCA_021804505.1 Pseudomonadota bacterium
ATAATAATAATAATAATAATAGAAAATGAATCGGCTGATTCATCCAATTTCAATGCCCACGAAGAATTAGAAAAACGAGCTGATATTAAAATACAATATACTGCCTTTTCCCATCTACCATCTAGACCGAATCTAATAGCACTAACACCTACTAACAACCCTAATAAGGTGATAAAATTAGGTAATAATTTTATCAAAGGAATTGGTTTTTTAATACTTACTTTACGTATTTTGAGCAATTTACACCTGTACTCTTGTTATCTTTTTTCAAACTTCATTTCAGATGTTTTTTTGATTTTAAAGTCAGCGATAACTGTCTCACCACCAATAGCAGTTTGGCCTTCTGCAACACTTAAGGCAGTTTTAAGAGGAAGATATAAATCTACCCTACTGCCAAAACGAATAATGCCGTATCGCTCACCTATTTTGACATCAGCTCCCTCTTCCAGTTCACATAATATTCGTCTAGCAATCAAACCAGCAATCTGCACAAAAGCAATGACTGTACCGTTTTTTGTTTCCATTAATACAGATTGGCGCTCGTTATGTACACTCGCTTTGTCTAATGATGCGTTAAAAAACTTACCGGGATTATAATTTAATAATAAAATTTTCCCGTTTGCTGGAACACGATTAACATGGACATTGAATATATTTAAAAAAATACTAACTCTAATCATTTCTTGATCACCAAGACCTAATTCTCTCGGAGGCACGCATTCCACGATTTTCTGTACAATTCCATCAGCAGGACTTACTACTAAATCATCCCCCATAGGTGTGAAACGATCTGGGTTTCTAAAGAAGTAAGCGCACCAGAGAGTGATGACTAAACCAATATAACCAAGCACATTACTAAAAGTAGCAAGCAAGAACGTTACTGCAGCAAAGCTAACAATAAATATATAACCTTCTTTATGGATAATTCTTGAAAAATCACTATATTGTTTCATTCTTCCTCTATAAATTTTCTGGCAATGGTAAATGGCAATTAATTACTAGTCAAGTTTTATATACTCAAATGATCCTTCTAATTGGAGCGTAAAACAAGGAGTGAGCGAGCGGAGCTTAGATAAGCTACGTGAGCACGCGAATCCCCAGATGTTTTGCGAAGCCAATTTGTAGGAGCAGAAAAGTATACAGCTATTCTGCTTCATCTTTGCTAGTTTCTTCCTCTTGTTTTGCTTTATCATCGTCTTCTTGGGCAGAGCCAAGGGCGTAAACACATAAATCTTCGAGCAAAACGTTATTTTTATCTGCTAATTCTTTGAGTTTAGATAATGCATCCATTACTTCTGCAGGCACTACACCCCCACGCTGTTTTAGCAGCCAATCAGCTTGAAAATGTGCTGGATGGTGACCGGGTTCTGGCTGGCCTATATATAGGGTGAATGGCGCCATTTGTCCATTAAAGTCACAATTAACACTAAATTTTTTCATAGTAACTCAAATCTTATTTGATAAGACAATACATAACCAGTAACAAAAAATAAAATATTTTGACTATTTTTTTGCTATAATAGCAGTAAATTTTTCTGCTAATTCATAATTTGTAGCAATAAATTTTTGCTCGTCATTTCGTATTACCACTCCTCCAGATTCCTTTACAATCAAATCAAAGGCAGTTCTGAGTATATTACCCAGTGATGTAAAGTAAACAGCATCCGCTTTGCCTGCCGCAAGCATCTGCATAGCATAACAAGGTGAACCAAATATCCTAATATTTTTAAATGCTAAATCTATGCCTAAATCATCTATGGCAATCACTGCTTTCTCTAGGTAAGCAGTGCCAGAAACTCTGAGCCTACCTTTAGTAGGAGAGCTACCATCAGCCCATACCCCTTTCCCCTTTTCAGCATAATAAATTTCATTTAAGGCTGGTAAGTTTATAACAGAGCAAAGCGTAGTTAAGGTGTTTTTTATCTTCTTAAGATATGTTAGGGATAAAGCAAAAAAAGGTATGCTTTTGGTAAAATTACCCATACTATCAATTGGTTTTATTAGAATGACACTTTCATACTCATCATTTAATGAAAGCTGATCTTCTGAGAAGACTAGCATACTTGCATATTTTTGTAATTCCGTGTGCAATAGCTCTTCTACTTTAGAATATGCCTTATTACAAAAATAATCATTGCTCATACTAGAGCGTTGCAACATTTCCAATTCTAGAAAGTCTCGTTGCAAAAATTTCGTAGCTTTACGCGAAGCTGCGACAAGGGAGCTTGTTATAACTTGCATTAATATTACTTCGCCCTCTCTACAAAGCTCATATCTTCAGTTTTGACTACAATTTTCTCGCCAGTTACAAGGTAAGATGGCACCATAACTTTAATGCCATTTGTAAGAATTGCTGGCTTATAGGAGGACGTCACAGTTGCACCTTTAATTACAGGATCAGTCTGCTCTATTTCGGCTATAACAGTTTGAGGTAACTCGGCACTTAATGGTTTATCTTCGTAAAACTGTACTTTTAATACTATATTATCCTCTAAGAACGGCAAACGTTCACCCAAAATCGATTGATCAAGTGATATTTGTTCAAAAGTTTCATTATCCATTAATACAATAGCATTATCCTCCAGATATAAAAACTGTAAATCTCTACTCTCAAGCTGAGCCTTTTCTACATAATCAGACGAACTGAATCTCTCATTTAGCTTGGTGCCTGTTTGCAAATTTTTCATTTCTACTTGCACGTAAGCCCCACCCTTACCTGGTTTGGTATGTTCAGGAGTTTTACTTACAACCCACAAATCATTATTGTGAACTATAATATTACCTGCTCTAATAGAATTTGCTGAAATTTTCATATTACCACTAACTTAACTTAAATAAATTTAATATTAACAATTATTTCTTTTGCTTCTCACCCTATAAAGGTATAATGACGCGTTGATGATGTGAGAATATACAATAACGATGATAAACACAAGTCATTTAAGCTTAATGCACCCACAAACGAACTGTAAAGAAATTATATTAGAATGACAGCAAACGTATTAGTAGTTGATGATTTAGAGATAAATGTCAAATTATTGGAAGCAAAACTTTTAAGCGAGTATTATGCCGTATTTACAGCAAATAATAGCAAGGATGCTCTACAAATACTTGCTAATAACAAAATTGACGTTGTTCTGCTTGATGTAATGATGCCAGGTGAAGATGGATTTGCAACTTGCATTAAAATAAAAGAAAATCCTGATACTACACATATACCAGTGATCATGGTAACTGCCTTATCTGATACAGAGGACCGAATCAAAGGCCTGGAAGCCGGTGCAGACGAATTTCTTACAAAACCTATCGATGATACGGCTCTTTTTGCACGCGTTAGATCTCTTGCAAGAATGAAAGCTGTAATTGATGAACTGAAATTAAGGAATAATACCAATGCAGAACTAGGTGGTTCTGTTATAGAAATGAAAGAAGATTTTACTGATAGTAAAATCTTGTTAATAAATGACGACGTGATACAAGCCAGGAATATTCACAAAATATTGCTAGCTATTACTACTAACATTAAAATTATTGCAGATATTAAAGAACTGGAAGAAGATGCTGAATATATCCCAGACTTGGTTATTATAAGCTGCCAATTAGAGAATGGTGACCCACTTCGGATCAGTGTAATGATTAGAGCAAATAACAAGTTCCATGATGTGGTGTTGATACTACTTGCTGAAGAAGAAAATAACGCTGTGGTTATTAAGGGCTTAGAGCTTGGAATTAATGATTACTTTACCTATCCAATTGAACAAAATGAGTTATTGGCGAGGATTAGAACTCAGCTGCGGAGAAAATACTACCAAGATAGCTTGCGCAATGACTTAGAGCAAAGTGTGAATTTATCTATTAAAGATGGGCTAACGGGAGTCTTTAATCGGCATTATTTTGATATACATATCAAGCAAATTATCGAAAAAGCTAACGGCAGTAAAAGACCTTTGTGCATGCTGATGTGCGATATTGACCATTTTAAACAGGTAAATGATACTTACGGACACCAAGCTGGAGATATAGTGTTAAAAGCTGTTACTGCTGTACTAAAGGATACCTTTAGAGTCACAGATTTAGTCGCTAGATATGGCGGCGAAGAGTTTGCTGTACTGTTAAATGATGTACCGATGGATGAAGCCATGTATATTGCTGAAAGAGCGAGAAAAAAAATAGAATCCATAGATTTCAAGATTAAAACCGAAGAAAATCCAATTAAGATAACCATTTCTATAGGCGTAACTAGTTATAAAATAGGAGAATCCATAACTGAGTTTATTGAACGCGCTGATAAGGCTCTTTATGAAGCTAAAGAAAGCGGACGCAATAAGACAGTGAAGATTGTTTGAGTGTAAGTGGTTTGGTTGCGGGTAAGTAAACTATGTCGTTCCTACTCTCCTCGTCGTCATTATAGCTACAGCAGGAATGACAATATTATCAGAATAAAATTATGATTAAATACTTAATATAAATTCACCATGCAACGATACTACTTCCAGCACAACGGGTTGAAACTCTCTTACTTAGATTCAGGGGGAGATGGTCAGCCTCTTATTGCCCTTCATGCACATTGGATGGAAGGCTCTACGTTTTCTTCTATAGTTAGCGGATTAGCGCCTAAGTGGCGTATTATTGCCCTAGATCAGCGGGGACATGGATATTCTGAACATGCATCAACCTACACTCGCAATGATTATGTAGGCGATTTGTATGCCTTATTTGAACATTTAGAATTAAATGAGCCAGTCGTGTTACTTGGTAATTCTCTCGGCGGGGTAAATGCCTACCAGTTTGCCGCCGCTTACCCTCACCTCGTACGTGCACTGATTATAGAGGACATAGGCGTTGAAATTGCAGTTGATATTAATTTTTCTCTTGCTTGGTCCGGTACCTTTAAAACACGTGAGGAACTTGCAGAGCTTGTAGGACCGCGGTTCCTACCCCTACCTACAAGACTCCTTCCGTCAAATTCAGGAGGGGTGGAGACTGGCCTTTAACCCCAGTGACATGGTAATATCAAATAGTTTGGTGGCGGGTGATCACTGGCAAGAATGGCTTTCGACCAGTTGCCCAGCACTTATAATTAAAGGCAAAGATAGTAGAGTCACGACACAATCACATCTTGAGCAAATGGCACTGCTTAGACCTAATACGACTTTATGTATCCTAGATGGAAGCCATGTTATACATTCTGAAAACCCCAAAGAGTTCATAAAAGTTGTGGAGAAATTTCTAGAGAAGCTAGCTTAAGTGAAAGATAATAGACTGAAATTTTAAGTATAATGGTGAAACCAAGAGGATTTAAACCTCCGCTCGAGTAGATCAGGAATCACTCGCTCTATCTTGCTTCAGCTATGGAGCACTGTTTATGCCGGGACCTAACCTATCTTAAAGATCTATCACAGAGCAGGGACAGGCCTATTCTATATGTGGTCATAATCAAAATCACCCATCACCTTAAGCATATATTCTGCAACGCTTTCTACCAATTCTGACATCGTTAAGATAACTAACGACTCTTGCTCACTACTTATTAGAGTACTTTTAGACGCACCCTCCAACTTTGCTAGCACTTTGGCAGTGGCCAGCTCTTTATTTTGCCCAATAAGTCTGTCAATAGCTTTGACTGCTTCTACCTTTATAACGTCATATTTGTTTTTAAGTAACGGAGTTAGCTGGTGCAACGCTTCGGCCGTAGCTAACTCTTGTTTTTGCTCAATCAATATAGTAATGGCTCGTACTGCTTGTAACTTTATAATATAATACTTGTTTTTAAGTAATGGCGTTATCTGGTCTAGCACTTCTAGAGTAGCTAGCTCTTTGTTTTGTGCAATAAACTGAAAAACGGCATTCAATACCATTACCATTAGATACCAATTACCAACTGATGGGGATTCCACTATATTAAAAAATTTTAAAACAAAGTCTGGTTTTTGTTCTTGTAACAGAGGTTGTATCAAATTAAAAACTTCACTAACAAAGTCCGGTTTTTGTTTAACAAGTGCGGTAAGCGCATATACTGTATTGCCTTTTACAATAGAGGAGTTATCACTAAGTAGCGATGTTAGTTCATGCAATATTTCGGTAGTAGCTAGCTCTTCATTCTGTGTAATAAGCTGAGCAATATAATATAGGGCTTTTGTCCTTACAATATAGCTATCATCTTTAAGTCCCAGCATGAACTAGGCTAATACGCGGATAGTTTCATGTTCCTTGTCAGTAAGCCCTCCATTATTTTTTTCTGTTAATCGGTCCTTTAGCCAGTAAGCTGAGTCTTTTAGCTTGGTCAATATATTTGCCATAATTATTTACCTCTGTTTATTTAAACTTAATTAGCGCAAACTGCAAGACGCGGACTATAAATACTGTAAAAGTTCTGCAAATGGTGAGCCCTAGTGTCTGATTTACGAACCTGTATCCTCGATCTTTGCCTTGTGGCATGCTGAATATACTGCTTTTGAATTGCACCAACAGCAGGTAATTCACCAATGACTTTTTCCCAACTATCAATTAAAATGTCAATCCTTTCTGATTCACCAATAAAGCAACTTCTGCCCAAGCTGCTGAGTCCAAGACTTTCCATACCACTACTAGATTGAGTAGTTTTAAGCAAACTCGGTGATAGCTCAGCTGGCAATGCATCACGTACCTGATCACATATCCATATTAGATAATTAAGGTGAATTTTCAAATAGCACCAAAAATAATAACCATATTTTACACTGGACTTATTTTGCAAAAGACAAATTTTTTACCAATCTCTCCTCACTTCTCTCGATTGCTTAGCTTGTTTTTTCATTCCTAGCTTCTATTTTTTACTAGAGGATTCTATATAATGTGCTCCAAAATTTTATCCAAATTATTATATTATCCCCCACCTCTTAAATATTGCTGCTGAGGATATAGGTCTAGCTGATCCAAATGCCTTGGTTCAAGTACTTGCTGCCAAAGATGCTTATGATTTTTTAGGTTCTCCTGAGGGAGAACTAGCCGTTATCCAAGCAACTTTATATTTGGCCACTGCACCAAAGTCAAACGCTGTCTACCTAGCCCATAAGAAAGTTATGGATGACACAGAAAAATATGGTTCTTTATTACCACCTCTCCACATATTAAATGCTCCAACTAAACTTATGAAGGAACAAGGTTATAGTAAAGGATATTTATATGATCACGATACCTTAGAGGGATTTTCAGGACAAAATTATTTTCCAGATAAAATGGGTCGCAAGCAATATTATAGCCCAACTCAAAGAGGGTTTGAAAAAGAAATAAACAAGCGATTAGATTATTGGCAAAAATTGAGGCAGAAAAAAATAGGCCTTTAAACTAAACACTTACTTATAGACTTATTACTTGCTTATGAGCATTTGAAAATGAAGCCAAAGCATCTAGTCAAAGGGGACCACCTTAGACAGTTATTTAATACTGAGTTTAATCAATAATGAAAGATGAAGAACTTTTAGATTGTATTGTAGAAAGCTTTTCAATATTCAGAGCTAAAAGGTTTGTACTAATCTTTGTGCTTCTACTGGGAGAGCTGCAAAACGTCTTGATGAAAGTACTAATCAGGAAGCTATAACTATAGACTTAAACCAGAATTATATTTTGGGGATTGGAAAATATGGTCAAATCTTTGCTATTAAAAACAAAATTATGCAAACAAAAAATGATTATGGTAAAGAGGTATATAATTGTGATACTGGTCTTATTAAAGAAATTAACCAAGAAGAGTAAGAAGTTATTAGTAATTTCTGTAATCGAGATGTAACCCATAACTCCCTGATTTAGACCAAATTACCTTTATTTATATATGTGTATGCTACTATGATCAACAAGTTACAAGGATTCGAAATTATCCGAACGATAATAATCCAACTTACCATTTAAAGTTTTATGATGCTTAAGCCAATCTTCTGCATACAACTTCACTAGAGGTAGAAAACTAATTATAATTGTAGTATAAAGAGAGCTCTATAAGCCTAGATGTT
>JAJZHL010000039.1 GCA_021804505.1 Pseudomonadota bacterium
GGTAAAGGCTTGTCGCAATGTCCATATTCTTTCTAACAGGGGTATTTTTTGCAATGACGCCAATATAATAGTTTCTATCATTACTCTTTTCTCCAACGGCTTGAGGTCTTAATTGAGGAGTTATAGGAATATTAATATTATCATCACTTCTTTTTACCACTAGGTGCATAAGTTTATCTTCATTGATCAATATTATGCGTTGTAAATCAGACATATCATTAATTTGCTGGCCATCGGCCATAATAATCTGATCATTCTCCTTAAGTCCTGATACTGATGCTGGTGAGTCTGCGGCCACCTCTCCTATTATTGCTGGGACTTCAACTTTGCCGTATATAAAATACAAGGTGGAGAATAATAGTATAGCAAGTAAGTAATTAGCTATGGGGCCGGCAGCTATTACCAGAAATTGTGCATAAAGCGGTTTACTACGAAATGCTTTATCAGCGTCGCTAATTATTGTGTTATCAGTACTTTCTCGATTAAAGCCATATATTTTTACGTAACCACCAAATGGTAGCAAACATACCTTCCATTTTACGCCTAACTTACTAACCCTCGACCATAACTCTTTACCAAAGCCAATTGAAAATACTTCAATCTTCATGCCAAAAAGTTTAGCTACATAATAATGGCCAAACTCATGGATAAATACCAATAAACTGATAGTTAAAATAAAACCAAATATGGATAACATAAAACTCTCGATTTGCTAAACTTAAGCTTTTTAGGTATACTAATTTTTCTTTATCATTACTTATGAGTTGCTATTTTATGATTTCAGATAAGATCAATACCAAAACTATGGCCAGAATAGCAGCCATACAAGTTCTTTATCAATATAAACTTGGAGATGCTAATCAGGATGTGGAGTTGATTATGCAGCAAATCCTCAAATTTTATCAAGATGAAAGGTTGCAAAATAGCAAGATAAACCCTAATAAATCAATAAAAATTAGAGTCAGTATAAGTCATTTTGAGAAGCTAGTAAAGAATGTTACTTCAAATATTACGGAAATAGATGATATTATTTCCAGTAATTTGTCTCCTGAATGGCAAATTGAGAGTTTACCTCTATTACTCCTTGCTACATTACGCGTTGCTATTGGGGAATTGAAATTTTTGCAGGACATTCCAAGTAAGGTAGTAATTAATGAATTTACTGACATTGCTAGTGAGATGTTAGATGAAAACGAAATAGGGTTTGTTAATTCTATTTTGGATCATATTTCTAAGCAGGGTTAGGTAAATGTTACATATGTCATTCACATACTTTTCTATCTCATCCCCGCGAAGGCGGGGATCCAAGGAGATCCTGAACCAAGTTCAGGATAGCTTAGAGAGGGTTCAGAATGATAACAAGCAGAGGTCGCAATGATATCAACTAAGATGCCCGGTTTTAGAGGAAAATTTGTCGTGGTTAAAACTGCAAAAAGGCGCAAAACCTCTTCCCAGCAGTGGCTGGCTCGCCAGTTAAATGACCCTTATGTAATAAAATCAAAAATTGATGGATATCGCTCTAGAGCTGCTTATAAATTACTTGAAATTCATAGCAAATTTAATTTGTTTAAAACAGGAATGAAAGTAGTTGATTTAGGAGCAGCGCCTGGTGGATGGAGTCAGGTAGCGGCCAAACTGACAAAGTCTGATAATAATGGTATTATAGCAGTAGATCTATTAGAAATTGATCCCATTCCGGGGGTGCAAACTATCCAGAATGATTTTTACTCTGCTGATACGGAAAGCATAATAACGACAATGTTAGGGGGTATGGCTGACATTGTGCTAAGTGATATGGCGGCAAATACTACAGGTCATGCAGCGACTGATCATATTAGGACATTAGATTTATGTGAACATGCTCTTGATTTTGCCTTAAAAGTTTTAAAACCAGGGGGGCATTTCGTTGCTAAGATTTTTCGTGGCGGAGCAGAAAATAGTGTATTAAATAAGGTAAAGCTTAATTTTCATACGGTAAAGCATTTTAAGCCTGCTTCAAGCCGAAAAGAATCAGTAGAAGTTTATTTAGTAGCATTGGATCGTAAAAATGTTATAAATTAAGGTTAGCAAAAAAATCTAAATGTACACCCCATAATTTTCTAGACATTGGTTATGATATCTGCAAAGATTCAATTTTTAACCAGTAATTTTATGCAATCAACAGAGGTAGCATTAACTAACGAGCAAAAAAAGGCTATAGGATTACTTTCTGTAGGGACTTTTCTAGAATATTTCGACTTGATGCTATATGTGCATATGGCGGTATTATTAAACGAGTTGTTTTTTCCTAAATATGACCCTTTTACTGCTTCTCTTCTATCAGCTTTTGCCTTTTGTTCTTCTTATTTGCTTCGGCCAGTAGGGGCTTTATTATTTGGCTCTATAGGTGACGTCATCGGAAGGAAAGCATCCTTAATTATCAGTACATTAGTTATGGCATGTGCGTGTGTTGTGTTGGGCGTGCTGCCAACATATGACCAAATAGGCATTACTGCTGCTTGGGTGGTGACGTTATGTCGTATGGCTCAGGGTATGGCTGCAAGTGCAGAGTCGCAAGGGGCCGAAATCTATATCACGGAAACCGTACGAGGCAGAAAAAAGTACCCTATGGTCACGCTAGTAACTATTTGCTCAGCTATTGGGACATCAGCGGCTCTTGCTGTCAGTGCTTTGTGTACTAGTGAATACTTATCTAATGCGCTACCTTCCTCATGGAGAATTGCTTTTTTCGTAGGATCTATTGTTGGCATAGTAGGAACCGTGGCAAGAACTAGTCTTAGAGAGGCCTCAGACTATGTAAATAAACAAAAAGTCTTGAAAAAAAGGCTAAGTGAAAATCAAATAGATACACAAAATCAATTGAGTAGGTCAATATTAACGGAACGTCCTAATAATTTAGTTGCTATAGCTTATTTCTTTATATATTGCGCAAGACCACCATGTTTTTATTTTATATACATATATTGTGCAGATATATTAAAGCATCAATTTGCTATGACTCCAGCTCAGATTATTCACCAAAATCTTTATGTATCAATAATAGATTTATTAGGGCTAATGACGCTTGCATATTTAAGTACTAGAATACAACCTTTAAAGATATTAAAAGGAAAATTAATATTATTCTTTGTATCTATTTCCACTTTTCCTATAGCAATGTCATTATATCCGCAATCAAATACTGTGTTGATATACCAGTGTATTGCAGCACTATTTGTGTTTGATCAAATACCAGCAACTCCAATATTTTATAAATATTTTCCGATTTTAAGAAGATTTACTTATACAAGCTTAATAAGTGCTTTTGCAAAATTGCTCACTTATCTTGTGATCTCTTTAGGATTTGCTTTTACTACTAAATATTTCGGCTATCCAGGGATTTTCATTATATTAGTCCCGATAGGGCTTTGTTTTTGGTTTAGTGTTTCTTATTTCCAAAGTTTGGAAGAGGGGGTAGAAAGAAACCCTGACCAAGTTTTGGTTCCTGTTTAATGCTTGTTATTGTACTGTTTAAGTTTTTTGAGATATTATATAGCCTCTCTGATATTAAAGACCATCCCATACTTGCTGTTAAAATGAAAAACAATTCTAGGGTTTCTTTAGAGGTTTTCTCTTGTTTTTGAGGAGTTTTAGCTCCTATAGTTTCCATATTATGCAGTCTATCAATCGCCTTGATTAGTAGCACCTCTTTATCATGTTTTTGGTAGGCGTTCAACAAGCTTTCTTCTACCGAGATCTTACTGCCATCAGGTCTATCACGAGTGAGCATATCAACCATTTCTTCTATTCTTCGCCCGAAGTTATCCAGTATCATGCCAGCTGTAACTTCAGTATCTTCTACAATATCGTGCAATATGCTAGCTACGATAACATCTGTTTTTAGGAGATGTTCAGATACCATATATGCTACCTCTAGAGGATGGGTATAATATGGTTCCCCACTTTTTCTGAACTGTCCGTCGTGGTATTTTTTAGCCCAGACAATAGCTTTATCAATTAGGACAAAATCTAATTGATTTTCAGAGTCTAAAGACTCTAATTTTTTTATTAACCTGATTGAGTAAGTGCATGATGCTAAGTAGTCCATTGAAAAATATAGAATTGTTTGTATAAAGTAGCATTATACCAAAATATTTTATCAACTTCGAAGCAAAAATTCATATAGCAGAAGAAAATCTTTATTTGATTGTGTTATTATTAGTATCGATCCTCTACTATTGTTTTTCTATGTGTAATTTTATTGATTTGCTCTCCTACAGATACTATAATAACACTTACTCGTGACAGTGTTATTATAGTGCTGTCATAATTAGAAATAGCTAAATAATGAACAGATACAATGATTAATGTTACTTTTCCTGATGGCTCACAGAAGCAGTTTGATCAGCACGTGACCGGTATAGAAATAGCTAAAAGCATTTCTGCTAGCCTTGCAAAAGAGGCTTTAGTTGTGGAGGTGAATAAAGAGCTAAGAGACTTGAATTTACCAATAGAGCGTGATTGTACGATACGAATTTTAACCCATAAGGACCCAGAATGTTTGGAAGTATTGCGTCATGATGCGGCTCATATAATAGCAGAGGCTGCTAAGGAGCTTTTCCCTGACATACAGGTTACTATAGGTCCTGCAATAGAAAATGGTTTTTACTATGATTTTGCTAGAGCGCAAGCCTTCACTCCGGATGATTTGGTGAAAATAGAAGCGAAGATGCATGAGATCGTCAAAAGAGATGAGAATATTACTAGAGAAGTATGGAAACGTGACCAGGCAATAGAATTTTTCAAATCAATAGGAGAGCATTATAAGGCCGAGATAATCTCTGAAATTCCAGCAGGGGAAGATATCACATTATATAGACAAGGAAATTTCATTGATTTATGTCGTGGTCCGCATGGGCCATCAACTGGCAAGGTAAAATATTTCAAGCTGATGAAGGTAGCGGGGGCGTACTGGCGTGGTGATAGTAACAATCCTATGTTACAAAGAATATACGGTACGGCCTGGGCAACAAAAGAGCAGCTTGACAATTACCTATATATGCTAGAAGAGGCTGAAAAGCGTGATCATAGGAAGCTAGGTAAGGAGCTTGAGTTGTTTCACTTTCAAGAAGAAGCTCAAGGTATGGTATTCTGGCATGATAAAGGTTGGAGCATATATCGTACTATTGAACAATATATAAGGAATAAAATAAAAAAGGCTGGCTATATCGAGGTGAAAACTCCAATCCTTGCTGATAAAAGTCTATGGGAAGCTTCTGGGCACTGGGAAAAATTTAGAGAAGATATGTTTGCCTTAAATTTAGCAGATGAAAAAATCTTGGCTCTTAAGCCTATGAATTGCCCTTGCCATGTGCAAATTTTTAAACAAGGTATTAAGAGTTATAGGGACCTGCCGTTGCGGATGTCTGAATTTGGCCTATGTCATAGAAATGAAGCGTCAGGTGCATTGCATGGATTAATGAGAGTCCGGGCTCTGGTGCAAGATGATGCTCATATTTTTTGTACTGAGGAACAAATTAATAGTGAAACAGTAAATTTTTGTACTCTACTTACTGAGGTTTATAAAGATTTTGGCTTCACTGATATCAAAATTAAGTTTTCAGATCGTCCTAAATTACGTGCTGGAAGTGATGAAGTTTGGGATAAAGCTGAAAATGCCCTAAAGCAAGCCGTGGAGCAAGCAGGCTATTCTTATGTGCTTAGTCCAGGGGATGGAGCATTCTATGGACCTAAGCTAGAATTTTGTCTTAAGGATTCAATAGGAAGAGAGTGGCAATGTGGTACACTACAAGTAGATTTTGTTTTACCAGAACGTCTAGATAGCCATTATATTACAGATCAGGGGGAGAAAAAGCGACCAGTGATGCTGCATAGGGCAATAATTGGTTCTTTTGAGCGATTTATTGGAATATTGATAGAAGAATATGCTGGGCGCTTTCCTCTTTGGCTTGCACCAGTGCAGGTTGCTATTGCAACCATTACTAATGAGCTAGATGATTATGCTTTGAGCATAAATAGATTATTAACGGAAGCAGGCGTTAGATCAGCTATAGATATTTCCTCAGAGAAAATAAATTATAAAATACGTTGTTTTTCTCACCAGAAAGTACCTATAATAGCAGTAGTAGGAAAGCAGGAAATGTTAAACAATACTGTGACTATAAGACAACTCGGCTCAGAGGAACAAAAAAATCTCTCTGTACAAGAGTTGGTAAATCTTGTAAAAGATGAGAATTTAAAATATCTTCACAACGCTATATAAATAGGCAAGATTACAGTACTATTAGTCTTATTTTGTTCTAGCTACGGCGGGAATCCAGAGAGATCCAGGATCATGCCGGGATGACATTTACATCACTAGTCATCCTGAGCTCGTTTCAGGATCTATTCTTTGTAATAGAGGATTGTAAGATAATTAATTTTATTAAAATGGAGAAGTGTTATTTCTAAGGTTAAAAATAATTTCCCAAAAGCTAACAGGGATATCAGAGCGACACAAGTAAGACTTGTGGATGAAAATGGCGAGATGCTTGGTATATTTAACATTAAAGAAGCACTCGAAAGGGCTGAGAAAGCTTCACTAGATTTAGTAGAGATTTCCCCAAATGCAGAGCCACCGGTATGCAAAATTTTAGATTTTGGCAAGTTTAAATACGAAAGTAAAAAACGTGTACATGACTCAAAAAAGAAGCAAAAAGTCGTGGTGCTGAAAGAAATGAAGTTTAAGCCAAATATCAGTCAAGGTGATTTTGAGGTAAAACTTCGAAAAATAAAGGAATTTTTACATAGCGGAGATAAAGTGAAAATTTCATTATGGTTTAAAGGACGGGAAATCATACATAATGAAATAGGTATGCAGTTATTTGATCGTATCTTATTGGAGCTAGAAAGTTTTGCAAAGGTAGATTCTGCACCTAAAATGGAAGGTAAGCAAATTATTATGCTTGTTAGCCCAGATCCAACAAAAATAATAACAAAATAAATATAGCCTGATTAACACGTAAGAAATATTATGCCTATTAAAATTTTGATGCCAGCTTTATCTCCAACCATGACAGAAGGCAATGTTGCAAAATGGTTGAAAAATGAGGGTGACAAAATTGCCCCTGGGGATGTAATAGCAGAGATAGAGACAGATAAAGCGACAATGGAAGTCGAGGCTATAGATGAAGGGATATTAGCCAAGATACTTATTCCACAAGGTACAGAAAATGTGGCAGTAAATTCAGTCATAGCTATTTTGCTGGAAGAAGGGGAGGATGCAAGTGCTATAGATAGTGCTATAACCAGTAATGACCTACCTAAGGCTCCTCAGCCAGCCATGGAACTCGTTAAAGAGAACAAACTTCCTGAAAAAGTGGCAGTAGAGGGAGTCCAAGCGACTAAGCGAATATTTGCCTCACCACTTGCAAAGAAGATCGCAAAAATTAATAATATAGATCTTGGGAATATAGAGGGCAGTGGCCCTCATGGTAGAATAATTAAAAAAGATGTAGACTCGCACTTAGTGGCGCCAGAGAATTATGGTACTATAAGGGCGGTGAACCGTAATCCAGAAGAATATAGGTTAGTCCCAAATAACAATATCCGCAAAATTATCGCTAAACGTTTACTCGAGTCAAAACAAACTATACCCCATTTTTATTTAACAATAGAATGTAACGTCAGTAAGCTGCTCGCCCTTAGGGAAGACATAAATATGGAGCTGATGAATGAGCGGCAAATAAAAGTATCTGTTAACGATTTTGTTATTATGGCAGTTGCCAAAGCGCTTAAGGCAGTGCCAGAAGCAAATGCTAGTTGGGAAGATACTGCTATTAAGTATTATAACAATATTGATGTATCGGTTGCTGTAGCTATTGATAACGGGCTCATTACTCCCGTGGTAAGGAATGCAGATCAAAAGAGCATAGTGGAGCTATCTACTGTACTGCAAGCGTTGATTAAAAA
>JAJZHL010000040.1 GCA_021804505.1 Pseudomonadota bacterium
GAGAAAAAATCTGATAAAGTATTAATAAAACTAGAAGAGGTAGGTAGTGGTGCTACGCAGGAAATGAGTGCAGATGTGGTATTAGTTTCAGTTGGTCGCAGAGCTCATACTGAGAATTTAGGGCTTGAGAAGCTAGGCATTCAGCTTGATAAACAAAATAGAATTACAGTGAATGAACAATTCCAGACCGCAATTCCAAATATTTATGCTGTAGGTGATGTAATAGCTGGCCCTATGCTTGCTCATAAAGCAGAAGAAGAGGCGGTAGCTGCAGTTGAGATTATGGCTGACAAGGCTGGGCATGTGAATTATAACCTTATTCCAAGCGTAATTTATACTTGGCCGGAAGTAGCATCGGTTGGACTGACTGAAGAACAGCTCAAGGCAGCAAATATTAGTTATAAGGTGGGTAAATTCCCGTTTCTCGCTAATAGTAGAGCAAGAACTGTTGGGTTTACAGATGGTTTGGTAAAGATACTAGCAGACAGTAGTACGGATAAAGTGCTTGGAGCCCATATTATAGATCCAGAGGCTGGCACTATTATTGCTGAGCTAGTAGCTTATATGGAATTTGGAGCATCTTCTAAAGATATAGCCAGAACTTGCCATTCCCACCCAACACTCAGCGAAGCTGTGAAGGAAGCCGCTTTAGCTGTCGAAGGTAAGGCGATAAATTTCTAGAACTAAGGTTTGTTGGTAAACAGATAAAAATGTTATTGATTGTCTAATTACATTAGTATATACTTATAAGTATATACTAATAAGGGGTATATATGCATAAAGGCAAAATATTTATGAACGGACAAAGTCAAGCAGTAAGGCTCCCCAAGGAATTCAGGTTTTCTGTAAATACTAAAGAGGTAAGTATAATACCTCTTGGTAACGGGGTGATATTACAACCATTGCTAAAAAGTTGGCAAGAAGTGTTCAGTCAGATTAAGCCAACTGGTGATTTTTTTCAGCAAGGAAGGGAAGATGCTCCTCCACAAACAAGAAAATGGGATATGTTTAAATGATATATATGCTAGATACCAATATCTGCATTTATGCAATAAATAACAAGCCACTTTCTTATTTACATAGACTGGAAACATTAGAACAAACTCATACTCTAAGTATTTCTTCTATAGTGCTTGCTGAGCTTCAGTATGGGGTCTCTAACAGTAATTATTCAAAACAAAATCAAATTAATCTGGATAATTTTCTGTCTAAACTTTCTATTATAGAATTTTCTGCAAAATGTGCTTTTTATTATGGAGAATTAGGAGCAAAACTTAAAAAAGCCGGAATAATAATAGGTAATAATGATTTATTTATAGCGAGTCATGCGCTGGCTGAGAATGCGATTTTAGTAACCAATAATATTAATGAGTTTAAAAGAATTCCGGAATTAACTGTTGAGAGTTGGGAGTAATAAATCAAAGTGTATTATTATATATAATGCAGAAGTAAGAGAAAAATGGGAAGAAAGTTTTCAGCTTATGGCTAAAAATAAAGATGGTTATCTTTTAGATTTAGATAGTATAGAGCATTTTGGGGATGAAGAAGAATGGAAATGGTAAGCATTCCTAGCTATCATGGCCAAAAATAGGATTGTATGCAATCTCTAATAGATGGCCACCTAGATCTGAGAAATATCAAATAAAGCCTCCCATTCAGTTTTTAACCTGGTTTAATAATTATAGCTCCTGCCTTTTTGCTTTTTCCAGAATCTCTAAAGAAATATCTATATTTACCTTTAAAAGACTTTTATATATTATTACTAAAGCTATAGCAAAACAAAGAGATAAAAGGGTAAAAAATTATGAAAAAGAATTTATTGAGTTATATCTACGGTATATTTATTCTGTTAGTGCCCTTTACTATTCTTTCTGCATCCTTAGGTGATAAGGCGAATAACAAGCCAGTAGTTCATATCTTAATGCCAGCTTATAATGCAGATAGGTATGTTCAAGCGGCATTACAATCCGTAGCAGCCCAAGATTATCCTAACCTTAGATTATTTATTTTAAATGATGCTGCTACAGATAAAACTGCTGCAGTCATTGAAGAGTATCTCGCCCTTAATCCTGCGCTGAAAGCTAAAGTGTATTTAGCATCGAACCAAAGTAATTTAGGGGTTACTATGTCGCGCACTAAATTACTTGAATGGTCAAAAAAAGTAAATCCTGCTGCCTATATTTGCTGGTTAGATACTGATGATAAATATATAGATAGCCATGTGGTTGGGGCCATTATGGAACAAATGCAAAAAACTAAAGCAGATATTTGTTTATTTGATTTTGCTATAACTTACGAAGATGAGAATCAAAAAAAGAATGCTCCTCAATTATTACAGGCAAATACTGATAATGCTAAAATCATAAACGAAATATTATCATCGCCTAACCAATCAGTTGCACCTTTACAATTACCACAATTGTTAAGGTTTACTAGTTTAGGATGGACAAAGTGTTATGCTCCTACTATTACGCTCCCTAAACCTGCTAATCGTCCTTTTCAGGATTTTGTATATATGGCAGCTTTACTTGAGGCAAAAACAATTACAGCACTACCAGCGGAATATAAAGGAATTGAATATTTGCGCAGATCATCTTCTATTTGCGGGCGACGTACGAATCGTACTTTTACTGAAGATATACCAATTCAACTGTTAAAGTTTTTTGATACGGTATTAGTACAAAGCAATAACAGTGAGAATGAGCTTCAGAAAGTAACAATGGCACAAGAGTTTGTCTTGCGTAAATTAGATGATTATTCCAATTTGTTAAACAACCTTATTAAAGACAAAACTTTTCCAGATATTAATGATAAAACTAGGGTAATTTACCGCGATAAAATTATGTTTCTTGAAAAGTATACTAATGAAGCTATTCAGCTAATTAAGGATAAGCAGCGTTGAGTTAGAGAATTATTAGCAGATAATTACCAAGTTTATATATACTAATAAGTATAGTCTTTATCATTAGCTATCCCTTTGGTCCTGGCCAAAAGAACGGATTATAAGCAACTTCCCATAAATGACCATCTAGATCTGAGAAATATCCTGAAAAACCTCCCCAATCAGCTTTTTGTGCTGGTTTGATAATTACTGCTCCAGCTTTCTTGGCTTTCTCCAAAATCTTTATTACTTGTTGTTCGTTTTCCACATTATGGCACAGAGTAAATCCTCTAAAACCCTGACTAGAACTCTCCGCTAGTGCGTCTTTAGCTAGAAGATTCCACGGATATAGTGATAACCAAGTTCCATTGAGCTCAAAGAAGCTTATATTTCCTTCAAAATGCATTTTCGGCAAGCCAAGGCCATATTCATAGAACTTTGTAGCATTCTCTAAACTTTTTGTACCAAGGGTAATAATATTTATTCTTGGTTTCATCTTAATACCTGCTTTAATTATCTGGTGAATAATAACTACCAAAGCTTATGAAAAAGTTTATTAAGTGTCAAATATAAAAATATTTAGGCTTATGTATGCTATGTAATTGCCTTTTACCAATGCGAGGTAGGTTATTCGAGTATATGATAATTTCGTTTTACACGAAATTATCATTGACAGTTGTAATTATACTGTTATAATTATCGTAAATATACGGATGCTAGTAACAAAAGAAATTTTTTATTACAATTGTTAATAAATTAATATATAATGCGCCCCGAATGAAATAATTGTAGGCAGAATATATTAATTTATTAACGCTGCAAGCAAGAAAGTTATTAATTACAGTTAAAAGTTACCAATTTTAGTAATAATAAAAATAAAAGGAAAAGCCTATGAGTAAAGAAATATCAAAGGGAAATCAGGCTCTTTTAAAAGGGAATGCTTTATTTAAAGAAGGTAAATATGAGGATGCAGCAGAATCTTATGTTAAAGCTGTTAAGTGCTATGAAGAAGCAACGGTAGCAAATGAGACACCAGAAAAGCTAAATGTTGCTGCTGCTAAAAATAATTTATCTGTTACGTATAATAAACTTGGTATTGACCAATTAAATAAAGAATATACTGATACAGCAATTAATTATTTTAAAAACGCAGTAGAAGCAAAAAGCGACTCATTTGAGGCAAATTATAATTTAGGTTTCGCATATAAAAAGGCTGGAACTTACAATGATGCAATTGACTCATTCAAAAAAGCTAAAGGTATTAAGCAAGATGATTTTAGCACATTATATAATCTTGCTGAGTGTCAAAAAGCGGTCGAGAGTTATGATCAGGCAATTGAAACATTTAAGCAGAGCCTAAGTGTTACCACAGACGCTTCTAATCTCTTAACTGTTCACAGCAAAATAATTGAAACTGCAATATTATCCAATAATGTACCTGCATTAAATTCAGCTGCTCAAGCAGCATTTGAATATGCTACTACTGACGAAAAATACCATGCAACAAACAAAGTTCAGCTGAATTATATCATGGTGCATTATGGTAAATTATGCTTAAGTGATAATACTAACGCAGCAGCCAAACTGAATGATATCGCTAATTTATATTGTAAAATAAATCCAGAGACAACCTTATATACAGCACTAATAGACTTTATTTATAGTGATTATCATGCTGATCAGACTTCATCATTAGTTGAGAAAATAGTTAAAGCCGAGCATAAGTTGGGGCGTTTAGTAAAGAACGATAAAGAATTTGGAGTTTTTGAAGCTGTAAAAAACGCGGCAACTTTGTTTGCAGGGCAGAGTAATGATGCTAAATGTCAAGAATTATTAAATAAAATCGTTTTAATTGATGAGAGCCAAGGTGCAGTAACAAATCTTGGTAACACCCTAGAAGCATTTGTTAATTATTAAATCTTCTGCTTCCGTTAGTCAATTTACCCGTCGATTCGTTTTTCGAATCGAGGGGGTGTTTGGGTTGACGGCTAATAGTTTTCTGCAATTAGCTCCTATACTAGTTTAATGTAGAAAAAATTTATTAACTATAATTTAGGGAACTAGTATGACAAAATTGATATGTCTCTCAGTACCACGATATTTTCTTTTTATTTTCTCCCTGAGTCTTATTTTGGGGTTTGGAGCGCCCAATGTTTGGGCATTGTCTTTAGACAAAGCTCCTGGAGCAGTAGATAGTATTAAGGCAGGATATAAAGATATAGGAGAGCTGCAAGGTGGAGCTAAGTCTGTTATACCTGTTGGGAAAGTGCCAGCATCAGTAGATAGTATTAAGGCAGGACATAAAGATACAGGAGAGCTACAAGGTGGAGCTAAGCCTGCTATACCTGTTGGGAAAGTGCCAGCATCAGTAGATAGTATTAAGACAGCATATAAAGATATAGGAAAAGATATAGGAGTACTACAAGAAGCAGCTAACCCATCTGCGCCTATAGAGACACAGCCGGTAGTGACAAGCGAGGATACTATAAAGCCAGTAGCGCAAGATATCGTAGTGGCAAGCCTAAGTAATGCACAGCTGGAGACGATACAGCAGGATGTAATGAAATATACTGCGACGGTGCCTACAGTAACGTTTGAGTATCTTAATTTAGTGTCGAGCAGTTTAAGTTCTAGATTAGGTGGTGTCAGGAGCCAGTCAGTAGCTGCTATATCATCAGGGGATGAAGGATATATAAGAAGAGGAGTTTGGATTGAAGGAGTATGGTCAGCCACAAAACAGAAGCAGTATAAAAATCTTTTGCCTTTTAAGAATAATCAGCAAGGCGGTGTTGTAGGGTTTGATACGGAGCTTAGTGATCGTTTGGTTATAGGAGCGGCTTATACGCTAGGTTTATCTAAGACCAAATTTAATGGTAGTGCTAATAATAGGCAGAGGGCTATTCTGCATATAGGAGCACTTTATGGTGAATATACTTTTCCTTCTAACATAACAATAAATTCATATTTAGAGTACGGAAGAGCGTTTATAAAGAATAAGAGCGAATTGGGAGTAATGAGTATTAATGGTAAGTCCAAAGGTGATATAATGAGAGCGAAGCTTGAGGGGTATTATCAGTTTAATGCAGGAGAGCTTATTGTTAAGCCAATAGCTGGGATCAGGTATGATTATTATATGATGAAGAGTTATACGCAGCAGAGCAGTGTTGTTAGTATAAATGTCCCTAAGACGCAAGGGAAGAGAGTGGAGGTTGAAGCTGGGGTTGCGTTGGGTAAAGACATAATGCTTAAGAAGGTGACAATAAAGCCAGAAATATATGTTGGAATGGAGAGGGCTATAATGTCGAGCAATTCTAGCAGGATTATTAGTATAAACAACGCGGCGACGCAGACACAAATTATGGGTATAACGCCGCAGAAGGTCTCTGGAGTATATGATACAATATACACTATAGGAGGGAGTGTGAAGATACAGTCAAGATCTAGGTTTGAGATAGGAGCTGGATATGATTACAGTTTCAAGAAGAAATTTGCTAATCATGCTGTATATTTAAGTAATAAAATTAGTTTTTAAGAAGTACCAAAATTTAATCCGAAAGCTCTAAAATAGCTTCTTCTAAGGTACTAATCTGGTCACGTAGTTTTGCCGCTTGTTCAAATTCTAAGTTGCTTGCAGCAGTATACATCTCCTTCTTTAATTTCTCAATATGGGATTTAAGTTTTGCAGGGTTATGTAATAAGGTGTGTGTCTGAGTTTTATTATCGATTTTACTATCTAGCTTTTCTAGTTCAAGCAATGCATGTATATTGTGGTTAATGGTCTTCGGTATTATGGAATGTTGCTGATTATATTCTGCCTGAATTTTTCTTCTCCTATTGGTTTCACTGATAGCTTTATCGATAGATTTAGTGATGCGATCAGCATAGAGAACTACTCTTCCTTCGCTATTTCTTGCTGCTCTACCAATAGTTTGAATTAGTGAAACCTCTGACCGTAAAAAACCTTCTTTATCAGCGTCGAGTATTGCCACAAGACCGCATTCAGGAATATCCAGGCCCTCACGGAGTAAGTTAATACCGACAATAATATCAATTGCTCCTTGACGTAAATCTCTTATTATTTCCACACGTTCGAGAGTATGTACGTTAGAATGTAAATATGATACTTTATGTCCCAGTTCTTGGAGATAATTTGTTAGATCTTCTGCCATTTTTTTTGTCAAAGTGGTAACCAAAACTCGGAATCCTTTTTTTACCGTATCCTGAATCTCGCCTAGCAGATCTTCAACTTGATTGGTAGCAGGTTTTATTACACATTCTGGATCAAGTAAGCCAGTCGGTCTGATAATTTGTTCTACTACCACGCCTGAAGTTTCTTCTAATTCAAAGGCGGCAGGTGTGGCTGAAATAAAAATTGTTTGAGGCCTAAACTCTTGCCATTCTTCAAATTTTAGTGGTCTATTATCTAAGGCAGAAGGAAGGCGAAACCCGTATTCTACTAGAACATCTTTTCTCGCTTTGTCACCATTATACATAGCTCTAATTTGAGGGACGGTTACGTGACTTTCGTCAACAAATAATAAGGCATCTTTTGGTAGGTACTCAAATAAAGTAGGAGGTGGTTGTCCTGCTGCTTTACCGGTTAGGAAACGCGAGTAATTTTCAATACCCTTACAGCTTCCTGTTTCCGTCATCATTTCCATATCGTACTGAGTCCGCTGGTTTAACCGTTGAGCTTCAAGCAATTTGTTTTGTTTAGTTAAAAATTCTAAACGTTGTTGTAATTCTTCTTCTATTTGTGAAATCGCATTTTGTACTACCTCTTTAGGAGTAACAAAATGTGAACCGCCGTATATAACAGCTTTATCTAGCCTTCTTAATTTCTGTCCTGTAAGAGGGTCAAATTCATTTATATGCTCTAGCTCATTACCGAAAAACGATAATCGCCAAGCTTTATCATTGTAATGTACAGGGAAAATATCAATATTATCACCATTGACTCTGAAAGTTCCACGATCAAATCCCACATCATTACGATCATACTGTAGATTTATTAGGTCATTTAGTAACTTATCTCTAGGATAGTTCTGGCCTGTTTCTAAAGTG
>JAJZHL010000041.1:0-3079 GCA_021804505.1 Pseudomonadota bacterium
TAAATATATGCAACAATATGATTTGGTGGTGATAGGTGGAGGCCCTGCTGGCTATACCGGTGCAATTAGG
The DNA here is from genome assembly GCA_021804505.1 of Pseudomonadota bacterium. GTDB lineage: Bacteria > Pseudomonadota > Alphaproteobacteria > Rickettsiales > Rickettsiaceae > Tisiphia. The sequence continues at coordinate 71 of JAJZHL010000041.1, forward strand.
GCTGCACAACTTGGAATGAAGGTAGCCTGTATAGAAAAAAATAAAACTTTGGGCGGGACATGTTTAAATGTTGGGTGTATACCGTCTAAAGCATTGCTTAATTTTTCCGAGAAATACCAAGAAGCTCAACATCATTTCGCGGATATTGGCATAAAAGTTGACCCTAAGCTAGATTTAGCCAAAATGATGAGTAAAAAAAATCAGATAGTTCAAGATTTATGTAAAGGGATAGAAGGCCTATTTGCTAAAAATAAAATTACTAAATTCATAGGCGAGGCTTCACTTGTTTCTGCTAATATCGTTGAAATTAGTGATGGCCTAACAAAAGAACAAATTTCTACCAAAAATATTCTAATAGCTACTGGCTCTGAAGTGATCAACCTGCCTGGGATTAATATAGACGAGGAATCTATAATCTCTTCTACAGGGGCATTAAGTCTTTCTAAAGTGCCGGAAACTATGGTAGTTATTGGTGGGGGCTATATTGGATTGGAACTAGGATCAGTTTGGCATAGATTAGGATCTAAAGTTATAGTAGTTGAGTATGCTGACCGTATTGTGCCAGCTTTAGATACTGAAATAGGCGCTCAATTCACAAAAATTCTCCAAAAACAGGGTATTATTTTAAAACTAAATTCTAAAGTTTTGGCAGCTGAGAAAAAGTCCGGTAAAGTTGTATTAAATTTACAAGATACAGTAAGCAATAAAAATGAACAAATTATGGCTGATATAGTCTTAGCTGCGGTAGGTAGAAAACCTTATACTGAAAAGCTAGGATTAGATAAAATTGGTATTAAACTTGACGATAAAGGAAGAATTGATATTAATGAGCGTTTCCAAACCTCCATTCCAAACATCTATGGAGTTGGAGATGTAGTGAAGGGACCAATGCTTGCCCATAAGGCTGAAGAAGAAGCCGTGGCTGCCGTTGAAATTATGGCCGGTCAAGCAGGGCATGTAAATTATAACCTTATACCCAGTGTTATTTACACATGGCCAGAAGTTGCCTTTGCAGGTGCTACTGAAGAGCAGCTAAAAGAAAATAAGGTTAGCTATAAAATAGGAAAATTTCCATTTTTAGCTAGTAGTAGAGCAAGAACCATGGGATCAACAGAAGGAATGGTGAAGATTTTAGCAGATAGTAAAACAGACAAAGTATTAGGGTGTCATATTATAGGACCAGATGCTGGTACGCTAATTGCTGAGGTTGTAGCATACATGGAATTTAGTGCTTCAGCAGAGGATATTGCTAGAACCTGCCATGCGCATCCAACCTTAAGCGAAGCTATAAAAGAAGCTGCATTAGAGGTGGATAAAAGGTCAGTTAATTTTTAATAAATCTCTTACCTGACTTTATAAGTAAGGAGACATTTGAAGAAGATGTGGTGAGCCCGCCGGGATTCGAACCCGGGACAACCTGATTAAAAGTCAAGTGCTCTACCAGCTGAGCTACGGGCTCTTTATTAGATTTCTTTCGAAATTTTACTAGTCTGATGATTTGTATATCATTTTGCAATGTTCGAATCATCGCGTATGTTTAATAGTCTTAATTTTCTCTTTTAATTCTCCTTTAAATCCTTTAATATTAGAGAGTTCCAAAAGAATTTCATTTTATAATAACCTATTATAAAATGTGTTTTACTTTATCGTGTAAAAACGTTAGTATGTCAATAGTTATTTGAAAGGAAAATAAAAATGGGAGCCAAAAACCTTGAGGAGGTTTCAAGAGAAATGACCATACATGAATATCCAAGCTCTAAAGTTCATTCAGATGTTGCCGTTATTATTCCATCCAGATTAGGTTCAGAGAGACTTTACCAAAAGCCATTGCAATTAATTGGTCCATATACAATGATTGAACATGTAGTGCATCAAATAAAAAGCACTGGGCTAGAGAATATTTATGTTGCCACCGACTCTCTTGCTATTGCAGAAAAAGTCGTAAGTTGTGGAGTGGAATATATATTAACTAATGAAAGCTGTTTGTCGGGGACTGATCGAGTATATGAAGCCTCAAAATTGGTGCAAAAGCCTAATATTAATTATATTATAAATGTTCAGGGGGATATGCCTTTTGTTGAGCCTGAAGTTATTTTAAAGGTTATTGAGAGCTTAAAATCTTCCTCTTATGAAATTATAACTCCCGTAGTAAAGGTGGGAATAGATATTGCAAATAGCCATAGTAATGTAAAAGTGGTTACTAATGAAAAGGGTAAAGCATTGTATTTTTCTCGAAGCCTTATACCCTACGGCGCTACCGAATTTTTATATCATATTGGTATTTATGGTTTTCGCAAAAGAGCGTTAGCTAAATTTATAAAATTACCACAGACTCACCTAGAAAAAAATGAGAAATTAGAGCAATTAAGAGCTCTTCAACATAATATTGATATAGGAGTTTGCTACTCCAACACTGTTCCCATTTCCGTTGATACTAGTGAGGATTTGAGTAAAGCTATAGAATTTTATAATAATAGAAATTTAGCTGCTAAAATGTCTATGCATTAAGCTATGTTCTATTGAGAATAAAGTAAATTAATTTAATAGTAATTTTTATAATGTTTAAAACAATAATTTTTATAGCCAGTTTGTTACTCACCTCGAATGTCTATGCCGAGACAAGAATAAAAGATATTGCGGTAGTAGAAGTAATGAGAGAAAATCTACTAGTAGGATATGGCTAAGTGGATGGTCTAAGTGGTTTTGGTGATAAAATACAAAACGCCGTATTCACTCAAAAGGGGTTGACGGATTTCTTGGAACGTTTAGGGGTAAATCTGCAGGGGGCTAATTTAAAAACAAAAAACATAGCTGCAGTGACAGTAACTGCTAATCTTCCTCCTTTCTCAAGGCAAGGATCTAGAATTGATGTCAAGGTAAGTGCGCTTGGAGATGCTAAAAGCCTAAGAGGGGGAACGCTGCTTGCAACTCCTTTGCTTGGCGCTGACGGCAATGTGTATGCCGTATCACAAGGAGCTGTCTCATTATCCGAATTTACTCCAGCTTCAG
>JAJZHL010000041.1:3089-7742 GCA_021804505.1 Pseudomonadota bacterium
AATCTGTAGAAACAAACGGTTACATTCAAAGTGGGGCTATAGTAGAGAATGAAATTGACTTTAAATTTTCTGATCTTAGCCATATTAAATTTTCTCTTTACTCTCCTGATTTTAACACGGCAATAGCAGTGGCGGATGTAATTAACAACCATATTTCTGGCAATACTGCTTCAGCTTTGGACGCTGCAACCGTTCAGGTAACAGTACCCACATATCGTCGAAAAGATATGATAGAATTCATTGCGGAAATTGAACGTTTAAATGTGAAGCCTGATTATAAATCAAAAATTGTTATTAATGAGTCTACAGGTACTGTTGTAATAGGAGATAAAGTGCATATTAGGCCAGTGGCAATAGCCCAAGGTAATCTAGTAGTAAATGTTGGTCAGCTTGATTATGATAAGTTTAATCCTCTTATGGCAGAAGATAAACAAGATAGGGTTAATAAGTTTGTTAACGAAAAACGGGGTAGAGCTGTCCGAGAATTAAATGAGGGAGCAACTCTTAGCGAGCTTGTTTCAGGTCTTAATAAACTTGGAGTATGGCCGCGTGATATAATAAATATTCTCCATAATATGAAATCTGTTGGGGCTCTCGATGCAGTAATTGAGGTTAAATAAATGGCGATAGTAAATTATTTAGGTGCGAACCCAATTCCAATAAATATTGATACTAATAGATATGATCAGTCACATAATCGAGCGCAGAAAGCAGATAGTTTTGACAAAATTATGCAGTCTAAAAAAAATAATGTTTTAAAAGCTCAAGATAAAAATGCCTCAATACAAGATAAAACAGAGGGGTTAAGGAAAAAAGCCGGGTCGAACTCTATAAAAACCACTCAGACAAACAAAAATGGCACGGATTTTGCTCTTAAAAAAATAGCTAGTGAAATGGAACAACAATTTTACAGCATTATGTGGAATCAAGACTTTGCAACCGGTGGTGAAGATTTTGAAGTCGTACTAGCCGAAGATCTATTTCGCAAAGAGCTGATAGAAGAAATGGTTAAAGGGGCAAGTCCAAATGAAATAGGAGAACTTGCGGAGGCTATTTATGAAGAGGCAAGACGAAACCAAGGAATTAAAGATGAGCACAGACCAACTACAGGAATTAAAAATGACACCCGACCAAGCAAAGTTCGTGCAAAAGAAGTACCATAATTTATTGAAATCTTTTATTTCATGTATTAACTCTCTTTCTGATTTAATGGAAAAAGAAAATAAGTTTTTAGAACAAGGAAAGGCCTCAATAATTGCTAAATTAGTAGATAAAAAAGAAGAGCTATTAAATAATCTCCAAAATATCGAAAAAAATATTGGATTATATGCACATGAAAATACTATTGAAAAAGTTCCTAAAATAATCCAACAAGTTACAAATTGTTTTAGCCGTCTCCAAGTTTTATTACAACATAACGAAATTTTGCTGCAAGTTAATATCGAGGTCAGTAAAAAAATAATAGAAATTTACAAAGAAAAGCGCATGGATCAAACAGTTAAACAGTTTGGTTATAATCAAGATGGAAGTATATCAGCCTTTAAAAATCTTGAAAAAATTATGCCTGCAATTAGTTTGAATAATAAAATTTAAATTAGGAAGTAAAATGCCAGTTGGACCGTTAAATAACACCTCATTGCTAACATTAGAAGAAGCAAGAAAAGGCTTTGAAGCTGTGGGACTTAATAATGCAAGGTCACAAGTAGCGGGAGCTAGCCGTATAGATAGTGTCTCGTCGACAATAATGTCACCTACAGGCCAGCTATTAGGCTTTCATCGTTCCTTTGCCCGCACAGAAGATCCAATGCTCAGTGCAGCGGTTAGAAGTAGCTATACTAAAACTTCAGAAACTGAAGTGGTAAAGCAATATTTGCAATCTTTAGGAGTCGCTATAGGGAAAGCAGAGAATCCTGGCCAGTCAAGGTTAGTAGAAGCAGTAGATAAATTTATTGCAAAAAGCTCAACCCTGGTAGGTAATATTAATAACTTAGCTATGAAGGAAGGTTTTATTATTGAAGCTCAGAGCCTGGCTAAGACACTCTCTGAATCTGTAAGTACGGTAGATGGGTTAAGGTTTAAAGCTGATCAAAATTTATCCGAAAATTTACAAGAAGCAAATAATGTCATCAAAAAAATCTCTAACCTAAATCAAGGTTTACAAAAAAGCAGCCAAAAAGGTATTTACCTTCATGATGAGCGGGATCGTTTGTTGAATGAACTTTCAACCCATATGGATATTAGGGTTAGTTTCGGCAATAATGGTGTTGCGTTAGTTACTAGTAATAATGGCGGTGCCACTATAGTTGACCAAAGTACCTATGCTCAATTTAATTATACTGGCTTCGCTTCACAAGAAGCAATGGTAACAGGTGAAGAAATCAATCCGGTGACAATGTATTACACTGGTAGTAACGGCAAGGTATCAGGTAGTATTGAAGTTATTGGTGGCTCCAGAAATAAGATGACGCCTCAAATTTATGGGGGAAAAATCGCCGGGTTAGTAGAATTACGTGATCAATTTTTACCTCAAGCTCGCGATGCAGTATCTTCTTTAGCAAAAACAGTGGTAGAGAATGTAAATCGTATTCATAATAATGGCTCTCCATTCCCACCTAAAACCAAATTTGAAAGCGCTCAGCAAGTTGGCTTATTAGAGCCAACTAGTTGGAGTGGTAAGATTGATGTCGCGGTAGTAAATAGGAATGGTAGTTCTATTGTTACTTATAATGATGGCTCTGGTGCGTTTAAACCGGTTACGATTGACCTTGAGAATTTACCAGGTTTAGGAAATAACGGCCAGCCAACAATTAAGGATATAATTAATGAGCTAAATGCTATGTTAAGCACAGGCCCATCAGCGCCAAGACTAGTGCTGGGTGCAATATTAGATGGTGGTGGAGTACCAATTCCCGATCAATGTTTGCTTAATGACATTAAGATGGTAGCAAGATCAGGCATTGGAGCCGGCGGAAATTTTACTTTTGATTTTGAACTAGACGGTAGCCAGTATTTTGGTAGTAAAGTGCAAATCCTTGGTGTGGCAAGAGATCCAGCTGGAGTTAACGCAGCTTTACCGCCAGACCAACTACCAGCTATATTTTCATTGGATAAAGGAGCTCATGTTCGCACCAACCAGTCAATCACGGTCGGTAATGTTGTAGCTGGTGTAGCTGGGCAAGATATCAGGGTGAGATTTAGAGTTATAGGTGATAACGGCACAGTTCAAGAAGGAACTGCTGATTTTACAGTACCCGCGGCTGGTCCCGAGTTAAACCAAAGAATAGTCGGTGCTGTTGCTGCTCCTGGTGGTGGTGTGAATCAAATGCAAGCATTAGGCATAACGCATTCTTCACTTGCTAGAGCTAAACTAGTTGATGATAATGGAGTTGAACTTGACCTTAATGACCGAGCTGCAGGGCATTTAGTTATCGAAACTGTAAATGCTAATGAGGGCTTGGTTATTAACGATAGCAACAGTAAGGATTTAGGCTCACTTGGTAGTGAGGCAACTGATAGAGGATTTAGCCATTATTTTGGCTTTAATAACTTCTTTGAAATAGATGAAACCCATGGCACCATGAATGTCAGGGAAGATATAGTAGGGGACGTTAATAAAATGTCCATAGGCCGAATTCGAGGTGGTAATAGTGCAATTTCTATGGCTGTTAGAGAAGGGGAAACTGCAGCTAATGCGACTTTGACTTTTACTCTTGGTAATGTGCCTGCAGATGGGGATACAGTTACTATCTATGGTGAAATATATACTATTAGGAATGTGCCTTTAGCAGCAAATGATGTGGCTGCTAATGCTAACATGGGGACTGTTCTACAAAATCTAGTAGATAAGATTAATAATACTGCTTCTATCTCTTCTTTAGTTCTAGCAGATTTGACAGTTCCAAATATAATAACCTTAACAGCTAAAGCATCAGGTATATCTGGCAATAATATAACTGTGGCTGTAAACTTAGGAGCCCCAGGAGGAGCTACTGCTGCTCTAACAACTGGTGGCGTAGGGCTACCTGCAGCAGCAAATATTGCGCCAGCTCAAATCCAAGGGGGTGCAGACCTTAACGTCCAGCATACCGCGCTGGAGCCAAGAATAGGTGATGGTGCTCAGGAAATTTTACAAGAATTTGCTGCTCTTAAAGGTATGGTTTTCAATATTAAGGGTAATGGGACAGTTGCTGAAACCTCTACTAGCTTGTCCAGCTATGCGTCTATAATAAGTAGTATGCTAGGCAATCAAATACAAAGTGCAAAAAGCTCTAACCAAATAGCAGAAGGAGTTCTGCAGGGCCTTAATAAGGAGCTACAAGACAAAACTGGCATAAGTAAGGAAGATGAATATGTAAAGTTGAACGAATGGGCGCAGCTTTATAGCGCCGGTACTGCATATAATCGTATGATGCAGAAAGTAATGGATGATTTTTTTAGGTTATTTTAATTTTCAAGAATAAAGGTTAAGTTATGTCAGTCTCAGATATCTTAAATTCTACTCGCGACAGCAATGTAGCATCAATTCGTGATTTACAAACATCTTATAGAAAAGCTGCTTCTAAGGGTGTGGAAGAAAGCCCTCAACGTTTTGGAAATTTTTCTGAACTTGGGGCACTTTCTACGGAATATAATAGCATAAGGCGTGACTTAGTT
>JAJZHL010000042.1 GCA_021804505.1 Pseudomonadota bacterium
TCTCAGATGCTGCCTTAGCGAAATCTGGAACAAATACTCTGGAAATCGCAGCTTCAGGCACACCAATGATTGTAGCCTACAAATTAAATATCATAAGCTACTTCTTAATAAGATGGCTAATAAAAATACCTTATGTTTCTATAATCAACATTATAGCTGCTAGAGATACAATACCAGGCCTTAGGCTAAATGAGACAGATGAATTTCAGGGCAAGCTTGCACAGCGTACTAGAGTACGTGAGCACAAGCCAGACCCGCAAAATTCGCTGACTCATTTAAAAATGACGCCTGGTATAATACCGGAATTTATTCAATTTGATTGTACTAAAGAAAATATAGCAGCTAAGCTGATAGAACTATTAACTGACAGCAATAGGGCCGCTATGCAAGTGAATGCAAGCATTAGTGTTTTACGAGACCTTGGATTTAAATCACCTACCTCACCTTCAAACGTAGCAGCAAGGATTATTAAGACTGAAAATTGGATAGGTGATGGGTAAGGAACGTTCTCACAAGCCGTATAACGGCTAAGGTAGACCCAGTTTTCTGGATTGCAAACGTACAGCTACATTTCCGCGCAATGACACCAATTTATCTTACAAACTATCATCCACACTAGGCAATTATGACTTTTTTAATTAACCAGCGGGTACTCTAGTTTTAATAGTAATAGCATGCAATTGATTAGTGGCAAGTATTGTAGCCAAAGAGTTTTTGACCATCTTATGCTGAGTAACAAGGCTTTGGCCTATAAATGACTTATCTTCTATTTCTAACGAATAATGATCCTGATCGCCCACAAGATCAGTGAGCGTAATTTTTGCATTTGGGAAGGTCTGCAGTAATAACGCTTCTAGTGCAGCTTGCGATACTGCCATCAAGAGAATCTTATAAATTGAGAGATAATAAAGTAGTCAGTCATTGCTTTTATGATCATTGTCTTTCATGCCATCTTTAAACGCTCTCAGACCTTTTGCTAGATCAGCCATAACTTGTGGTAACTTACCTGCACCAAATAGCAGCAAAACAATCAATAAAATCACTAATAAGTGACTAAAACTCATCCCCATAATTTATTTTCCCAACATTATGTTTACGCAATATATTTTAACAAAAATTGTAAGATTATTCTAGTGTAAAATCACTATTATGAGATAGTGCTGATTGTACCTGACAATATTATAACAGCCACAATTAAGGCGGCTAATAGAATGGAACCCAAACTAACTAGATAATTTGGAAATTTCCTCAGAAGACAAATTCAGTAATGTCAGAGATAGAATAATTTTTCTTATTCATTTTTATAGGAATAGATAGAAAACTTGATGTATACCTAATATAAGTTATAATAAAAACAGGTAAAGGAGATAAAACACAAGTATAATTTATAGCTTTAAGCATATGTTTTCCAAATTAAACCATATTTTAAGTTCACTAGTCTTGCTTATAGTATTGTTTACATCTATAGCTAGTGCAGTAGAAGACAGCAGAAATACGGTCAAATTACCACAACCCCAACCAAAAAATTCTAAGCAACTTCTGATTAAGCTTTCTGCAATATCACCCAAAGATAATATTTCTACTTTCTCATTAATCCCTGATGAGTACGCTTTCCTTCCTGCAAAAAACCCTAAATCCTTTAAACCAAATTTATTATCTTTACAAACAAATAGCCCTTATATTAACACGCCAAATAAACAAAAAAGTGTCGTCAATAAAGATAAAATTAAACTAGAAAGGTTAGATAAAGTTAACACTTTAGAAAAATCATTAGGAAAATCACACCCCATAAAGAATGATTATTTAAACCCTCTTCCCGCTTCTATAACTCCTAATACTATTACTATACATCTTTTTGACCTAATTCCCGATTAACTTTAGAATATAAGTTAAAGTCATCGTCCTTTTATTGATTCTATCTTATCAATTTTGGAACCAAGTTTTTGAACTTTTACATCCTCGCAATGGCCATTCTCATAGCGAAGAATATCAAGCCATATTATGGCCCCCATTAATGGATAAGGTTTCCCCTGTAATAAACCCTGCATGCTCATCTACTAAAAATTCTACAGCTCTAGCTATTTCTTCAGGCGTACCTAATCTCTTCATCGGTATAGCCGAAATTATTTGCTCCAAAACATTGGCGGGAACCTTTCCTACCATTTCAGTCATAATATAGCCAGGAGCGATACAATTAACAGTGATATTTTTTACAGCAGACTCTCTAGCTAAAGCTTTGGTAAAACCAATAATACCAGCTTTAGAGGCCGAATAATTAGCCTGCCCTATTTGCCCAGCCTGCGCATTAATTGAGCTAATATTAACTATCCGTCCGTAATTTTGATTCCTCATTTGATTGATGACAGCGCGGCACATATTGTAACACGAATTTAGGTTAACACTAATAACATCCGACCAATCTTTTTCAGCCATCTTATGCAGCATGATATCACGTGTTATACCAGCATTATTTACTAACACCGCTACTGGAAGATTAAACTTATTTTCAATTGCTTCTACAGCTCTGCAGCATTCATCGTAACTTGCAATATCCCATTGTTTGGTGTGTATAGAATATTTATCGCTTAATTCTTTAGCAGCTTCCAGGTTGTTACAAAAGTTCGCAACAACCACAAAACCCTTATTCTGTAATGCTATAGAAACAGCTTTACCTATTCCTCTAGTCCCACCGGTAACTATCGCTAATCTTGACATAATTTCCTATCTATTAATATTGACAAGAAAAAACACTACAACTGAAATAAAAAGGAAACAATAGAAAAATGTATATTAAAGGAGAATACAGAAAGTCAATATAGGAATAATTCTTCACTTATGTCATCACGAGCTGCGATAGCAGCGTGGTAATCCAGTTTTTCTGGATGGCCACATATGCCTATGGCATTTGGCATGACAAGGTAGAATACTCATTCCTCATCTGCGGAATATGCTTCTACGGACTCGACTTCTGGAATAAAATGTTTCAGCATAGATTCAATGCCACTTTTTAGTGTTAAACTTGAGCTAGGGCAACCTCGGCAAGCACCTCGCAATTCTAGCTTGACCACCCCATTATCAAATCCTTTATAGATTATATCTCCACCATCCATAGCTACAGAAGGACGAACTCTGGTCTCAATTATTTCTATAATTTCCTGCTCAATTTTAGATAGTGAATCTAAATTTTCAACCCTCTTTTCCTTGGCTTGTAGATCAAATACTTCATATCCTGCTGTAAAATAATCCATGATCACCATAAGAATTTCAGGCTTCAAAATTAGCCAATCCCCCTCTTCTTCTTTGGTTATAGTAATAAAATCACTACCAAAAAATACCGATTTTACATTATTTATCCCAAACAACTGCGTCGCCAGGCGGCTAGCTTGCTGCGCTTCGGCTATACTACTAAAATGTACAGGTTGTTCAGGACTGACTGTAACATTTGGGAAGAACTTTATAGCATTAGGATTAGGGGTGTTATCAGTTTGGATAAACATATGAACCTATGAATAAGTGAGATGGTACCCGCGGCCAGACTTGAACTGGCAAGGGCTCGCGCCCCACGGATTTTAAGTCCGTTATGTCTACCATTCCATCACGCGGGCGTAAAACTTATTAACACTGCTTGCACTGTGGATGGCCAGAGATTAATAAAAAAATAGAGAAAAAGCAAGTGTTTTATCTGACATAAGTATAGTTAAAACTTATGTCAGATAAACTTACACTCATTTTAGCGGTTATAATTGTCTTTTTATACCTAAGGCTATTAGCCTTCTGAACCTTCTCCAAGAGGCTTAACTGCTTCCCCTTCTAAAGGAAATTGACTAAGTTGTTGTTCCACAAATTGCAAGTACTCAATAGGACTTACGGTACCATGTACTTTGCTATTATGATGGAGCCTAGCTATAGCTACAAAATTATCAAGCCATGCTTTCTGTGGCGCTCCGTGTGGTTCATCTGTATAATAATGCTCAGGATGATATTGAGTAGCATATCGTAGACCATTCTCGTGCGCATAAGACATAGGGATACCCCCTTCAGACACTGCTCCAAGTTTCATACCTTGTCCAAGCTTACCACTTACTGCAGCAAAATTATGAGCTGTATCTCCTTTAAACTTAACTTCTGGGAAAACACCAGCTTTTAAAGCTTGCTCCTGCTGTTCTGGTGTTAGAGATAAAAAGTATGGTTTAGTACCTTTAATAAACTCAACTTCATGCTGACCTTTGTTATAGCCTTTTAATGGTGCTAATGTACCTTGATGATGTAAAGCAAAATGCTGAGCACCAGCGCACATACCTAAATACGGTATATTGAGTTCTTCAGTTTTTTGCAGCACTAATTGGTATAATTGCTCAAGCTCCATAGAAAATTTACAATCTTTTTTGGTAAACTCCGGTAAGTGTTTCGGATAAGTATCTCCAGCTCCTGGATTAATAAAAGCATCAAATTGCTCTATAAATTTATCTCCCCCTTTCTCTAACATATCGTAGGAAACAAGGTGAAATTCTACATCTTGATGAGCTTTCATAATGAGCCTAGCCGCTGCCCACATACCAGTGGACCAAAACCCCTCTCCATTACTTATCGCTATATGCACTTTTTCAGGATCCTTTGCCAGACCAAAAAGGTTATCATCAGACTTATAAAAATAAAATAAGGGGTCTTTAGTTTTTGAAAGCATAACTTTTGAGAGTTCAGGATCATCCATAAAAGAGTCAATTAGACCTTCGCCATCCTCAAATACAATATCTACTTGATCAATTTTTTGGGTTATAAGTTTCTTAAGTTTCTTAAGATCATCTTGTTTTTCTTTGCTAAGATTTCTTCGAGAATCTAATAGAGATAACAATTGTAATGCACTAATACCATTTCCATCGGTAGCATACATATCAAATCCTGCTTCTATCATTTCTTTAGCAAGATCATATTTATCAGCGATAATAGCGAAATGTAGTGGTGTATAACCATAAATATTTTGGGAAACATTCGTAGTATTAATCTCTATTTTTGTATCAGCTGTTAATATTTTCTGCTCAAAATCACTGAGACGAGCAGCTAAATAATCCACTACTAAATTATGCAAATTATTAAAACTATTAATTTGATTCATGCTACATCCATAGGATCTAAGGACCTTATTAGTTTCTTCTAGATTATAAATTTCGGGTAACCTTTCTACTAATTGACAAGCATCGTTAAAACTTAAACTCACTATAGCTTTAACATACGCATCATAGCTCAAATCGTGTTTTGCCCCCTTATCTAACAACCGATTAATTATGTCTATACTGGAAGCTTCTAATGCTTTATCTAGTAATGTTAGATCTTCATCATTAAAGGATTTGGCCTCAATATTAGCTCCATAATTAAAGGCTAACTCTGCTAAATCAACTGATTTATTATTAATTGCATATTCCAAAGCACAACTAGCATCTATTAACTGTTTTTTAAGTAAATATTCAAATATATCATGGTTAATTATATTACCGTGTTGTTTATCTTCATCTAAGTATTGTTCGCCAAATATATCATTAGTAACAACATTATTAGACTTTACTAAATCTATTAAACTTTTTAATTTATTTATTTCCTCTTCCGTTAATTGTTCAGTAATCGCTGCAGCTCTTAAAACTAAATTAAATAGTTTTTGGAGGGTGAGATGGCCTTTGAGCAGAGTATTAACTTCTTCCACGGTAAGTTTAACCAAATGACCAGCCTGAATTTCCACCTGCTTTTCAATAATCAACTGTAAATTATTTTTGACAAAGTTTGATGGGAAGTAATCAATAGATTGTAGATTAGCCCCTATCCCAATCAAGAAATTAGTTAATGCAGTCTGTTTTACAATCAGTTCCGGACCTGTCCCATACTTCTTAGTTATCTGATCATACTGGCCCACACCAGCACGTATTATAACTCTTAGTAGTTCTCCAGCAGATACTCGATAATCATTCATCAAGTTATTAAAAAGCTCTTCGTTGCAATTTTTTATTGACGTCCCTATATCTTTAAAAGAGCTACTATTTGCCCCATGTGTAAATGCAAGGTCAAATAGTTCTTTTTGCTTTTCCCTGTTATCACTACTAAGTGCCTCACGCAGTAATGTTGCCACTGGCATACCTTTACTAAGCAAAAACTCAATAGAGGCTCTGTCAAGATCACCAGATAAATGCTGAACCTTGTTTGGCTCTGCTTTGTTATCATTAACTAGCTTTATAAGCAAATCAGATAAGTTGTTAAATACAGTAGGAATTTGTACCATATAACTTAAAATCTCAGTAGGTCCATATTCCTCAATAATTAGCTCTAAATTATTCTTGATAAAACTTGCTGGTATTTGACTCACATGTTTAAGTGCTCCCTTTAAGCTTGCTCCATTGTTAAATAAGTATTGTGCTAATTCAGACTGCTTTGCAATAAATTCTGGGTTTGGTTCAAACTCCTGAGTTTCCTGATTATATTTGTCCACACCAGCACGTATTACAACTCTTAGTAGATCTCCAGCAGATACTTGATAATCATTCATCAAGATCTTTAAAATATCTTCATTATAGCTAACTACTGGAACAAATAAATTTTCAAAGGTACTAACCTCTGCACCATGTTTAAACGCAAGATCAAATAGCTCTTTTTGCTTTTCCCTGTTATCACTACTAAGTGCCTCACGCAGTAATGTTGCCACTGGCATACCTTTACTAAACAAAAACTCAATAGTGCTTACGTTAAAATCAGAAGGGAGATAATACAACTTCTGCGCATCTGCCCCATACTCGTTGACCAGAGCTGTTATTAAACCAAATTGGTCCTTAAGTGTATATTTTTTAAACAAAATATGGCTTAAAATCTCATTAGCATCATATTTATTTTCAATAACCAGCGGCAAATGATTCTCGATAAACTCTGCTGGTATTTCCTTAGCCTTTGGAAATACATCCTTTAGAGTGACTCCTTTATCAATACAATGTTTGACTAACTCAGCTTGCGCAATAATTCTCTCGGGAATTGTCTCATATTTGTTAGTAACAGAAGAATATTCTCTAGTAGGCATATTCTTTATTACGGTAAATAATATGTCCTTTACAGCTGCTCCATTGTTAATATGCTCTTGTAATTCTTCTATGGTAAATTTTGTTAAATTAACTGGATTACTCATCAATAATTACCCTATTTTTATTTTGTACCGTTTTAACAGATCTACCAGAAATAGTCAATATCTATTTCCGGATTGAACGGGTATTATTAGTGTATAAAGTACTACATAGATAACTGGTTATTAAGGAAAAAGTATAAATTCCCCGTGGGCTTGAAGAATTTATACTTCTATGTAATTCATGAGTTGTGCTTATCCAACAAAAAAATGCGGTAAGTTAGCTTCCAGAATTTCTCCTATTACCTTGGCTGCACACGCTTCCTCCATACTAGTGATAATATTTGATATAATTTCTTCATTACCTAAGTCAGTTTTTGGAGGATTGCTCCATTGTTCTTTTGTATACCTAGGTACTAACCTATCAGAGTTTACTCCATGATCAATTCCGTTAATCAGCTTACACAATAATAAATGTTCGATGAATTCATACCTTCAATTTAATGTTATTCCATCAAAATTCAAGGTCTTTATATAAGTATAACTCTCTCTATAGTTG
>JAJZHL010000043.1 GCA_021804505.1 Pseudomonadota bacterium
ATGTACTTAGCTTACCTACAAACCTTTCACGATATGGGATTAAACGTGATTCCAGTACTGGCTGACAATGGGCCAATTGGTGGAAATGTGAGTCACGAATTTCATATTCTGGCGGAGCATGGCGAAAGTACTATTTTTTATGATAAAAAATTTCTCTCCTTAACTGAAGTTGAAATGTCCAATGTAGAAACTCTGCAGTCATTATATGCGGTTGCAGAAGAAAAGTATGACGCTGCTAGCTGCACAATTCCCATGCAAGAACTCGCCAAGAGTAAATCCATAGAGGTCGGGCATATTTTTTATATAGGTACAAAATATTCTAAAGCTATGAATGCTTTGGTAGATGATGGGCAGGGGAATGTAGTACCGGTTGAAATGAGCTCGTACGGTATAGGTATCTCAAGATTAGTGGCTGCAATTATAGAATCAAGCCACGATGATCGAGGTATAATATGGCCTAAAGCTGTTGCTCCATTTATGGTGTCATTGGTAAACTTGGACGTAGCAGACAGTAAATGTAATGAATTATCTAAGAAATTATACGATAAACTGAATGAGCTAAAAATATCAGTATTATATGATGATACTCATGAAAGGGCAGGCAGTAAGTTTGCCACTCATGATCTTATAGGTTCACCATACAGAATAACTATTGGTCCTAAAAAGGCTGGTAATAATATAGTGGAACTAAAAGACCGTAAGACTGGTTTAGTGGAAGAGCTCGATATTGATGTAGTTGCGGAGAAAATCAAGTAGTGTTGTATGTAATTTTATCTCATTCCAGCAATCCTGTGTTATCCCCGGCACCCAATGTCATCTCTGCTTAAGCAGTACTCCAGAGAGATCCTGAATCTAGTTCGGGATGCCTAGAGGTATAAATATCATTTTGAATAAGCCCCTAAGTCATTCTGAATGCCTAGCTTGTCATCCTGAATTTAATTCAGGACTAATAACAACATTCTTTAGACTAGATTCCCGCTGTAGCTAGAATGACATAAGGGGGAGCGTGAATGACATCTAGAGGCGGAGATGATAAAAAATTTAGCCATGCATCAAAATCATAATATAGCTTTATATTTCACCTTTTTCTCTGTCTCTTCTTGCCTTTTCTTGTCTTGAAATTTTGTGTAAAAATCCTTTGTCACATAAACGATTGACATGTCAAACCTGAAACACGGTGCTTCTATAATGATAATTGATTGATCGTCAGTGAATTTTGCTCTTCTATGCCCTAAAGTAGGGAGCTCTTTCTCAACTAATATGTATTTTTCTGAAAGTAGATTATAAAACTCCGTAAACTTATCTTTATCAACAGTTAGAATCACCGATTGTATTATATCACTTTTATCACAAATCACTAATAGACCCGTCAGGCCGTCTAATTTTGCATTTCGGATATCCAGGTGGTAATTATTGCCTTCCCAGTAATTCTCTTCTTTTATTGTCACGTTATATTGTTTTTCTATATCAGACATAGTAGAACGGTTTAATTCAAAACCAAGTGGTGCAGGGTTGGCATTAGCAGAAAAACAGATAGCAATATACAATAAAAGCAGAAATCTTTGTAGTGACATAAAATCATTAGTTGATTAATTGTAATTAACAATAACTAATTTAATAAAAATTTCAACTAATTATTTAATAATAAACTAGAGGGGGTTGACTTAATTATAAAAAACTCGTAGCTTAGTTGAGTGTATTATTTTAAGTACATTATTATTAATTAGTTGAAAGGAAGGTGAATCATGGGAAAGACATTAGGAAACGGATTACTAGCTGCAGTAAAAACTGTTGTCGGGATAGCGGGTGTATATTATGCTAATCTGGGAGCAAGGCAAGTCGGTGTAGATCTAGCTAAAGCTATTATAAAGGTCGGACCGGAAATGCTTAAGCCGTATGCAGTTGCTAAATCTACATGGATTCCAGCACTGTTTTCCGGAGCCTTTGCAATTTATGAGGCAAAATGGCTTTATGAAAATAAAGACTATGTAGTTGAGAAGTTAGGCCTAGACTTTTGGCATAATACCAACGAAGGTTCTGGTGATACTCACTAAGAAAGTTATAAAAGAGGCATAACTCCAGTTAATCCACTAAATTCTACAAAGCCGTACTGTGCATAGTACGGCTTTTTTCTTTATAAGGTTGTTTCAATATAACAGCAGTTATTTTTACACTCTCCGATGTCATTCCTATAACCAGATGTCATCCCTTGCGGCAGCTGGGATCGAGTTTGAAATCGTAGTTTTCTGGATTCCCGCCTACAGGGGAATGAAAAGCGGCAACCTTACTGTATAATTCGGGATGACGTCTGCCTTTCCACAATGCCGCTGCAGAGCTCACGACGGCTGAACATTTTTATTTATCAAAAAACAGTTGATTAGCCCCCAAAAGAGGCCTACCCTAGTAGTTAGGGGTATAGGTTACTGAATTTAATGTTGATAAATTAAAGGAGGTTAATTATGAAAAGGAAACCATTACTCAAAACTGCGGGTGTAATAATAATTACAGGCGGTGCTCTTATGGTGGAGTACGGATCCTTATTAAGTAAGTTTGCAGAAAATGGAGCTAGGGATTTGGTTATACAAAAAGCTCTTAAAGGAGAAAGTTATATTACCACTTCTGAGCAGCAAAGCATTGTAGATCAGGCTTACCAAAAAGCCGGGTTTATCACTGGAGTAACTGCGCTTGCACTCGCTACATGTGGATATTTTTATCAAGATGATATCATACAGTTATTGGGATGGAATGATCTCGGTTAAGGAGATCTCAACTGACTTACAGGAAAATTTTACTTATTTTAAGAATTTAGTGAAAATCAACTGAGTAATAAATAGACAGTACAAGGCCGCACCACCTGTGTACGGCCTTTAATACAATCTACTCGCCATCTCATCCTTTTGTCCTCAGTCTAGCATGTCATATTTTTGTTAGCAAAAAATGTTTGACTAAAGATAAAGACCAACTTATGCTACCCCAACTGTGTAACATTTATTTTGTGATGAAAATAGTTGTTTTATTATCTAAAGAATTTTACAATTTTTTTTTCGAATAGAAACACAGATAATTTGAAATAAATTGATTAATTATGGAGAATGATTATGAAGAATACAGGTATAACAACAGTTTCCCCACATATAGTAAAATTTGTTATTACAGGGCTTGCAGCAGTGCTTGCTACTCTACAATATAACTTGTTTAAGTCTGGTTCCAAAAAGCAGCTAGCAGGGATTAAAGAGCAAAAGAAAAAACTTCTTGAGGTAACAAATAACAAGTATAGTGAAGAAACAGCGAAGCTGGCAGCACAAAAGAAGCTAGAAGAAAAAATAAATGATGAATTGGCTAAGTTTAATAATGAAAAAACAAAGTTACTTGTTCCAATGCTAAATAGGCATCAAGCAGAATTGAGAGATTTAGAAATGAAGTACACTTCAGCAAAACTACAAGTAGAAGAGAGTTATAAAGCTGAGCTTCAGTTAGCAAAGATAGGAAAAGAAAAGGAGCTTGCGCAGTTAAAAGTCACGCATGCTAAGGCACTAGATCTGGAGAAGGTGAAGCTAGAAAATGAGCAAAAAAAGAGTGGGAAAACTTTAGGGAAACAGAAGGAGAAAGAGAAAGAGAAAGAGAAAGAGCAGGAAGCATTTCCCCAAAAGAAGAGTATAGCAGATTCGGTGAAAGAGTTGCAGGAGACTCAGCAACAAGCATTCAAGACAAAGACCCAAGAATTGGATAAAAGGATAGAGGCCCTTACAAAAACCAGGGATGAGAGAATCCAGAAAATAGAGGCCGCATTAAAGAATACGACAGCGAATTTAAAAGAGCAGCACAAATTTGAAGAGGGTCACCTTGATACTGTCGTGAAGATTAAGGGGCGTTATATGGATGCAGAACATGAGGTGCAAAGGGCTGAACTAAAAAAAGCAGGAAACATAAAGGAAGCTAGACAGCAATTAACAGCTAATTATACAGCGGAGCTAGGTACAGCAAAAGCAAAATACGACGAAGCGCTAGCACAGTTCAAACTTAAAGGGGCAGCGGTGGCAGAAACAAAGTTATTAGATGAGATAGCAAAAGGTGCACCAGAAGGCGGTGCTCCCGGTGGTTTTAGTGCTCTTGCTGCCCTTTTATCTGCTATTACTTTTGGAGGTGCTACTTACTATGGTCTTACTCACGAAGCAGAAGTGACTAAAAAGCTTAACGACTTGTTGGGTGATTATCAGGAGCAAACGACCCCAAAGCAAGAAGCGTAAGAGGAAATTTAGTTAGGCCTACAATGGGCTTAACCTTCGATCCTTGTGTTAATTACTAAACCATATAAGGCCGCACTAAATATTGTGCGGCTTTTTTACTATGATAGTCTCATCAATTCTCGAACAAAGTTTCTAAACTTTTACAGGGATACCAGATTTTCTTTTTAATCGTATTAAAATGATTGACATTAAGAGAAATTGTTCTATTGTGCGTCCGATGTATGTAATGTAGTGCATCTATTATTAACTGCTAAAAAATGGTAATAATTATGACAATAAAACAAAAATTTGAAGAACTACTTGTAAGCGCTAAAAAACTACTTGATCAAGCGGAGACAGAAAAAAAAATTGATAGTGGTCTAGTCACTTTTCTAAAAAAAGCTATTAATAAAGTAGAAGAGCTAACTGGTAGTAGTGACGTAGGTCATGATAAGGATCTTAAACACAGTGGTGTTACATTGGCAGGCGAGAATAATGACAAGGTTGAAAAGGGCGGTAATAGTGATGGTAACAGTTCTAGTAATTAAAAACTAGCTGTAAAGAAAATTTATTGCTCCTAGGCTCAAGCTAAGCTTGGGCCTAGGCTTCCTTAGAATTAAAATATTTCGGTAGTTCTGTATCGATAATTATTTCTTCACCAAAGAGGTCTGCAGGTAGGATTACTCTTTTGGCGTGCAGTAACATTTGTCTAGATAACTCTCTTGATTCAGGGCTACCATATTTAGGATCCCCAATTATAGGGCAGCTAAGCATTTTGGCATGAAACCTAAGCTGGTGCATTCTACCTGTCAGAGGCGAAAACTCAATCAATGACAAGTTGTTATCCAGTTTTTTGAGTAGCTTATAACGAGTTATAGCTAGCTTACCGTCCTCTTCATCATTTCGAACTATTTGATATGCTCCGTCTTTATTTTTACCGATCATGCCAGAGATTTCTCCTTCTTTATGAGGTGGAGCACCTAGGCTGATAGCCAAATAAGTTTTCTGAATAACTTTATCATGAAAGCCTTTAGTTAATTTAGCGCTTGCTAGATAATTCTTAGCGATTAACAATATGCCACTAGTTTCTTTATCTAACCTATGGACTAATTTAAAATCAGCCCCTTTACTATTCAAATATTGAAGGGCTTCGTCAATGGATAAGCTAATTTTGCTTCCTCCTTGCGTTGCAAGGCCGGCTGGTTTATTGATCGCTATAAACCATTCGTTCTGATATATGAGATATTCTGTTAATAGTTTATTTGCTAATATTATTGCTGCATTAGAGAATACCTTATTTGAGGTTACTACTGTCGGTAAGCTCAGTTTATCATCAAGGAAAATCTCATCACCTGAATTAACGCGCAAATTTGCCTCTACCTTACTGGAGTTAACCATTATCTGCTTAAGACGCAAGGCACGTTCTATTATCCCTTGGGTGAGGCTTGGATATAGTCTCTTTAGGTAACGATCTAGCCTGCACGGTAGCAGGCAATCCACTTTAATTATACTCATAAAAATGCTAGCACTAAGTAGTTTTGACCAAAAAATATGCCCATAATATCGCACTAAGTAAGATAATTGCAAAAAGCTGATGCAGCAGCGCTGCTACTATAGGTACAGCATAGATAATAGTTATTATTCCAAGCGCCATCTGTAACAGTATAGCAAATGCGATAGTATAGGCGACTCTTGCTAATTTTGGATGGTGTGTTTTTAATAAGCTTATCACTAAATATATAGCACCGATACAAACCGCGTATGCCCCAATTCTATGGGTAAACTGTACAAAGACAGCTTCACTCATACTAATGGAATTAAAGGTTATTTCTTCTGGGATGAAGCTATCCCCCATTAATGGGAAGCTATTATATACAAGACCCCCATCAAGGCCAGCAACTAGACCTCCTAGGAAAATCTGTATATATATTAGAGTAATAGTTAATAAGCAGTAATATTTTAGCCGGTCTAATTTTACCTGTGGTGATATAATCAAAATATCAAAACTGCTTTTCATCAGTTGGTAAAAAAGTAAAGTATAAATAATTGTTGCAATAATTAGGTGTAGAGCGAGCCTAAAATGGCTGACATTTGGTGCAGAAATTAGACCGCTTCGTACCATATACCATCCCATAAAGCCTTGTGCGCAAAATAATAACAGTATAGCGCAGTAGGTTGGAATAGATTTCTTAGCTATTTGCCTAGTGATAAGAAAATACACAAAAGGCAATAGATAAAATAGTCCTACAATTCTTCCAGCAAAACGATGGATAAATTCAAGCCAGAAAATAAACTTAAATTCGGAAAGCGTCATGCTAGCATTTTTTATTTGATACTCAGGTGATTGTTGGTATTTTGAAAACTCAACCTGCCAGTCGGCTTCAGACAATGGTGGGACTACTCCAGTTATAGGTTTCCACTCAACAATTGACAAGCCAGAATCAGTTAACCTGGTTAATCCTCCTAAAAATATCAGAAATACCACCATAATGCAGCATATATTCAACCATCGGCTCATAAGTGTTTGGGGCATATAGTACCTTAAATCTGTATAGTACGACAATAATAGCCGTGCTTATTGACCACAACGTAGCATCAATATAATAGCGCTGTCAAGTTCTATGCTAAATTGGTTCATTTGAAGCATTAATGAGTTCCCCTAGCAATTGGCTTGCATCGTAATCTTTGCTTTCTATTCTGTGTTGTAGTCCATCAGACATTATAGCTAAAGGCTTAGTATTTTGAATATTATAGTAAGTTGCGAGTTCCAGAATAGTATCTAAGATCGCTTTAACTTCATTTTCTTTCTGTTCATTAATATCTGTACATAATGAGGCATAATGCTCTTTCGTAATAGGTACTTTTTTTAGTGTTTCATAATCCCTAAGCTTACCATCGTCCAGCCCTAATTTTTGAGAAAGATAATTCGTTAAAGTAACGCAGTATTTTATAAATGGCTGATATTGTTCCTCAGCATAAATAGTACCGAGGTTTTTGTTAAATAAGGCGGATTGTGTAAGAACACCTAAAGCAAATTGCTCTTTTTGCATTATCTCCGCTTCTAGCTTTCTTTGAGTGAATGGCCATCCAAGGCCTATTTGCTTCATATAGGAGATAAGCTTATTTGTAGTATCTTCGGTTGCATTAGCAGGTAACCCTACTGAAGTTTTTATCCCTTCTAGCGGCCTTGTTATATGTACTGTCCCTGGTATGGTAATTTTGGCAGCAATTAACGGTAGGATACCCCCGATATGTAAATCTTTATTGTCTTTTTGAAGCTGGCCGTCTGGATCCACTGCTGCTAAGAAAGGTTTATCGGTAGCCAGCCCGTTGAGGAAATAAAATGGTAGACCGTTTTGATTGATTAAAACCATACCATCCTTGGCTAAGGAGTTTTTTACTTGG
>JAJZHL010000001.1 GCA_021804505.1 Pseudomonadota bacterium
CTTAGTATCTCTTTTTTTAGGAGACTGACCATTACCTATATTAAAGCCGCCAATAGAAATTGGCATTAAACACGACCAGCATACATCAGAAATAGGGTTGACAAATCTACCATGACATGTAGCATTAGCCATTACTTGTGTTGGTATAATAATAGCTATTATTAATACTGTTATATATCGATATAGGTCTTGTAACCGGTCTTTAGTTGTATTCCGCCAAGATTTCGAACTAAGGACCGGCAGACACCGGTTTTTCTTCATTTTTACTATTTACTTACTTCATTATTGTTGTTTGTTAATTTTATTGCTCATCTTCTGACTTTAAAATACTATTCTTCCCTAGCATTTGCATGAATTGCTGCATTTCAGGATCATTAGATAGATCGTTCATCATAGTTTCTGTATTTGATAAAAGATTATCTAGCCAATTCTTTTCCTTACTATCTTTACCAATATGGTCACTTATATTTTGTTCTTTAGCTTTAGGTTGAGCTTGAGCGTTAGAAGACATGTTAGTAGTACTGGTAGAGGTTTCCTGGTCTTTACTAATTTGTTCTGCTTGGGGCCCTGATGGATTTGATTTCTTTGAGTTCGCAGTAGGAGATTTTATCCCCATTAGCTGTTGCAAGAAATCATTATGCTCTTTCATTGATTCTGCTGCAGCCTTTGTAATGCCTGGTACAAACTGTTCTGCCTGCTTTAAACCTTCTAAACCATCTTTTATTGATTGTGCTTGATACTGCTTTAAATAATTCGGATCAGATAATAATTTATTTACTTTCTCATTAATTACCTTGTTAGCACTATTAAATGGAACTTTGTTAGGTTCATTTTCTGAATCAGTTTCTTTTTCTTCGAAAGAACTGTCTGTCTTATTTAATAATTCAGGGTTCGGGGCTATTTCAAAGCTTATATGACCCATCGCCTCTTGCATCAGTTCTGCTTCCATATCAGGAACACCTGGAATTATCTTTTTCTTCGTTACCTTGGTAACGTCAACATTATATTTTTTAGCCACTTCTTCTATGGAAGAGCCAAATACCGTGAAAGCTTTATCGCCAGGATGTAAATTAAAAAATGCTTTGTACTTTTTAGTAAGTTCCGTACTAATTTGGTCAAGCTCTAGGCTGCTATAATGTCTAGTATAATCACCCTCTAACCCTATAGCTCGGTAAACTTTATTTACAAAATGTGTACAGTTATTTCCAAATACTCCATAAGTTTCAGACGGTATCTCCCGCCCTAAATACTGATTATATTCAACAAGAATTTGTTTGGCCTTAGTGTATTGATTTTCTGTTATTTTGATTACTTTTGAGTGCAGTATTTTATCATTTGGGTACTGAGACTCGTATTTCTTCGCAAGCTCAAGCCTTTCTTTACCGTGTATTATATATTTCTGGTATGTATTAACAGTTTTTGTAAGATTACTCCAATCTAAACTTATGCCAGAAAGAATGCCTAATACTACACTTTCTTGTTTGCTCCTTAATTCTAAATATACATGACCGTAAGAATCTGGATCTTTTATTAACTTATCTTCTTTTCTCTTTATACCAATGTCATGATATATTATTAGCTCGTGCATAATTTTCCTGATAATTAATTAAAAAATAATCCTAGAAAGTAAATATAAAAATCCAACTCCACCGCTTAAAAATAAAATTATCCAACAAAATGCTAATAGCATATGTAGGTACTTTAGATGTTGCCTCATTCGCTTAATAAGCAAATAATAGATAAAAAACAAGAAAAGAAATGGAGTTATAGCACTTATAATAAAGGCAATCGGACTTAGCTCATACCAGCGAGTTAATACGTGTATTCCAAAAAACGGTAATAAAAGCAAATGCTCTACCCCAAATATCATCGCTACTGTAATATAACCACACGTATACATCAGAAAACTTGCAAGCATAAAATGCCCTAACGAAATATCTGAAAAATTCGTGCTCTTGTAATATCTATAAAGCCCATATGACGCAAGGATGACCCACAGGATAAAAAACAAGGTATTTAGACTTAACACATTCACGGTAATAACTCCTTTATCTTCTGACTCAAGCTGCTTGCCCCACTATTAACTGGTTCCATCACAGTATTTACCATTCTAATATTGATCCTTAATATTAATTTCTGTTACCTTCAAATATCTACCATTCTGCTCCACAATGGCCGGCACATGAGCAATATTAAACTTCTTGGTAAGTATTCCCGCTTGATCGAAATAAATTTGCCTCCCCGTTTCTTTCTCAAGATCAAGCGGACGCCCAGCGACTAAAACTATTTTATTTTCGTCTTTACTATCATATTCATTGCTACTATCCAAAGAAGTGGCCACTTCCGATGCAGGGCCTTGTTCATAGATATCGTTCTTTGGTGCATTAGTATTAAGTAATTTGGCAGGTGGCGACTCAGTAACCGCAATATAATTCTCTACTGCCCATGTAACTTGCTCTTTATCTCTACTATCAATAAATACCAGCCTTCCATCCCATGTCATATGATCTAGTGGGTTTACTCGTGTTCCTTGTGGGTATAGTAATTTGCCACACGGTAAGAACACATCCTCATCTAGCACGTAAGTAGGATCAAAACTATAGCTAGCTGTCTTTGTTGCCCTAGTGATCCCTTGGACTGCTTCAGGCTCCTCCACCCTATTCCTTGTTATATATTTCATCTTTTGTTCATGTTCAGCTAAATCTACACCCTTAAGTCTACGCTGCATCATCGCAACAAAACCTTCTTCCTTAACCTCAAAAGTTGTGCCTTGCTTGCCAAAATCCTTGGCAAGGGTAACTTGGTTAGTAGATATCATTACAAGCATAATAAAAAGATTACTCTTCATTTTCATTCTTTAACTTCTTTCTGAAATAAAGTTCTAAGCCTATTAAGTTCAATAATATCCATATTTTTAAGCTCAATAATTTGCTTGTCACTCATTGATTTCAACTCTGCCTCTATTCGATCAAGGTCTGATAAACGGGTATCCGGCTTAACCAAACTATAAATGTCATACTTACCTATCCCAGCTAGCAACATACGAAATATCACCTCATTGTAAATGGTCTCTTTGGCCTCTTTAACCCCACTCTCTTTACCTGCTTCAAAGCCTTCATCATACGAATCTCTCATAATTTCTCTAAGCTGTTCTCTTCTAGATTCTGTTTCCTCTCTAGCAGGCGGAATTACCCTTGAAATCACGTAGCTAAATACTATTCCTACAAGGACCAATACTATAACGGATTGTACTATGTAAGCTTTTTTAATATCCCCCCAGGCTTTATTCTTGTCAAATTGCCTTCCTGCTAATTTTTCTTTATCAAAATTCTCCATTATTGATCCTCTTTTTGTAATTCCTTCATAATTTGCTGATACACTTCTCTGCTTATTGACTTTACCCCATCCCCTGATACAAGTCCTGTACTATAAACTACTTTAGTAGTACGGTTCTGATAAAGTCTTGGGATACTTGCTACCCGCTTTACCGCCTTTTCTACTTCCCCATAAAACAATTGCCTATCCTCTAGCTTCTCCTCTTTAACTCGTTCATTCTCATATTCCATTATTTCATCCTGTGACACGTATAGGATTTGCACCTTATCTGCTACTGGCATTAGTTGAATGGTAATACCATAAGAAATAATCCCACCAATTATTGCGGCCATTATCAACTGAATTATTCTTGTACTCATTTATACCCTTAAATTTTTATTTATTATGTTACTTATTACGTTATTTTTAGTAGTTTTATTATCCTACATTATCTATTATTTATCTTCTTCCTGAGTACCAATTCCTCGATAGCATCATCTAGAGTAGCCCCCTGTTCTCGTTTTCTCTTTAAGAAATTAAAATCATCACTGTTGGTTGAATATAGGGCATTACTATAATCATCCAGAACTAACCTACCAATAACGGTTACTCCTGTTGTATATAACAGCATTTCAGCATACTTACCTGGTGATAGACTAATTGATCTAATCAGAGGAATCATATCCTTAAATGCTTCTGATTCCCTAAATGCCCCTAATCCTTTCTCATCTTGCTTGAGTAATATTGTCCAGGTACTATTCTCTAAAATGGTTTTATGATCTTGCGTCTTTTGTAAATCCGTAAAATTTTGCACACATATAACTAAGCTACCTCCATATTTACGCACTGTTCTTACAAAAGCTGCAAAAAAGCTAGCAGCAAAGTCTAGTAACATCCATGCTTCATCAACGATAATCATAAAAGGTGTCTGCCGGTCTCCCGTTAAAAACTGATTGGTTACTTCCATCAGCAATATTTGCAAAACAATAGATAGCAGCTTAGGATCATTCTTGATTTCTTCAAACTCAAATACAGTAATCAGTCTTTTAAAACTAGCTACCCTGCTGCCTGAGAAATATTTACCATACAGCCCCTCCTTAGTATAAGGATACAAAGTAGCTCCGTATTTCCGCAAGGTAGAGGATTTACTATTTTCTAAGAATCTGGCAAAAGAACTAATATCTAATGTATAATGACTCTCTAATAACGCAGCAACAATAGCTTTCTCAAGGTCGGCTGCTCCTCGTGCATCATCTCCAACGTTACACATAACTTCAAGCAAGCCTTTAGTACATTTCAGGAATTCATCTTTATCATTAGGATTCATCTCTTTATGGAAACTAGCAAAGGGATTCAGGCTAAACGGTGCATTCCGACCAAACTGAATCATCTCGCCATCAAGTAACTGACAAATGTTCGCAAAGCTCTGCCCAATATCTAAGATAAACACTCTGGTATTTTGGGCCATTTGACTTACCGCAAGCTCTTGCAGAAAAACTGATTTACCACCGCCAGAAGGTGCAAAGATACAGATATTATAATTACCAGAGCTTAACTTATAAAATGGATTAAAGTTAAATAGCTGCCCCCTCCTACCGTGAAGTAATACCCCTGATTTTGGTACTCCTTTCCATTCCGCATGAATTGGAAGTCTAGCTATTACCTCCTTGGATAACACTAACCTTGTTAGCTTAAACAATTTTAAGCTATTCCACATTAAAGCTTGCTGCAAGGGCAGCATGCTAAGCTGAGCTGGAAACTGTAAATTCTGAGTCACTGCTAACTTAAAATTATTCATGTTGTATAGACTTACCAAAGATTGCTCTACTACATCTATAGTATCATTGGTACTTGTGACCATTAATTGGAAGTAGTCTGTTAAAAACCGCTCCCCTTCATTGCTTCTATCAATAATATCTTGCCACTCTGCAGCCTCTCTTTTAAGACTCCTATCATTCTTGCTATACCACTTATCTGCAGATTCTATTAGCTTCTTACCTCGGCTACGAAGTGAATGTGCTGAGGTATTACCGATATTACTTGCTACTGTGTAACTAATAATGAAACGAGCGGCAATACCCATAGAGCTTCTGACATTACAACCAAGTAAGTTAATCATCTGCAACAAGGAAAAGTTCAACGGCAATTCTTTAATATGGTAACATCTAGAGGTAAGGTTGCTAGATAGGTGCCGAATTTCATTCTCGCTAATTTGCTGCACCTGTGCAGGGTGTATCATTTGCCTTGATAGCAGTGTTTTGGGATCATAAATAGCTTTGGCACTTGCTTGATTATCAAGGCTTATTGGATCAACTACTAAATTAGCCTTAGCCTGCGGCCCTGCTGCTAACTGCATTTGCAGCATAGTCCTTACTAAGGCAATTAAATCGCTAGCATCACATATTTGAGGAGCTAGTTGTAAAGATTCAAATTTACTCAGTAACTGTGCCTTAAAACTAGTAATGGCCGAAAGCCCCACATCTTTTGCCATTATTATCTGGCTGAAACTTACAAAAATACGAAAGTCTCTTGCTATCCTGCCATCAGACGACCCAAAATTAATTGCCTGCTGTCTTATAAAATCAGCTCTTTTCTTGGTGATTTTTTCAAGCAAGGGACTTTGGTTAGTCCTACTACTTTGCCAATGTTGTAGGATACCTTCTACTTCATGTGAGGCTACCAGTAAAAACTGCAAATAAGAATGCTCCGGCAGCTCATCATTAAAGAAATGCTGCAAGTTTTTATACAAACCATCATCTACTCCAACAATTGGAGCAATCTCAACCATAAAAACAACCACATTACCATCACTGATAAATAATTCTTTCTCCGCGTCATAATATCTATAACTTAAATAATCATCTAGTGGCGTAGTACCTGATGTTAATTGCCTAATTGCTTGCATTGTACTTAAACTCTCTACCTCTTCAGTAAGGCCAAAGAAACCAGCAAGATTAGGTATTATAGGCTTTAGATGGTTTAAATTCATGGTTCTTAATATCTGCGTTTCACTATTTTGTTTAACTATCTTTTCGTCATTTAATTTCTTAGCATTTAGTTACTCTGTTTCATCCTAATTCTTTCAAATATTATTTGAGGTATAAATTATCATCTTCCTCTATGATGTCTTGCACCTCACCATCCTCTAGATTATCTAGTTTAACTATGTAAGGCTGTGGTAAGCTTTTCTTGGGTACATTGGCTAATTCCTGGCATTTGCCATTCTTACACTTCTTATCCAAATAAACGGTCTCAATCTCACCGCTATCTACCATTTTATCAACCTGGCTTAGCATGACGCATCTTGCTCCTCTACTATCAGGACAATTAAAACCAGAAGAATAAACTCCGCAGGAGCTAAGCATGATGCTAGCAAGTACAAGTAATAGAGAAGCTATGATAGGAAGTTGCTTACCTATAATTTTGGCGGTATCATGCTCAGCATTATTTCCAGTTTTTACCATATTCATGCTTATCCTATTCGAAAACCTGATCATTTCTTCACTCTCTCCAACCTTGCTCGCTCCAGTTTCTCCTGTACATCTAAAGCTCCTAAATAAACCCCTTTGGTAAAAACAATGTCTACCTTAGTACCACCTGAAACTAAAAGTACCGGGGACATAGATTCCGCTTGCTTGATGTAATAATCGGCAATCCTTTCAGCAGCATTAGTAGCCCCAGTAAGGCTTCCTTCTTTTGCCATATCACCGAAACCCTTTTTAGTAGTACTAATAGCCCCAAGACTACTTACTGAGTATATATCCTGTCCCTTGGCACTACCTGCAAGACCACTAATCATTCCGCCAATCATCGCATTCTTTAAATGTTTGCCGCTAGTTTGTATTACCTTACCCTTAATACCGTTCATCCCATCATCTCCGTAAATAAGACCAACAATCTTAGTAGTATAGATTAGCTCATTAACTAGGTCTTTACAGGACAGTACCTCGGCTCTCACAATAGCTCTCTCAGAAGATAAATCACCATAAGAACTCCCCATAATTTGACAGTGGGTTAGGTTGATCGCAAAATTCTCAGGTAAATTTCCTCTATCCGTTATTCTAATTATTACAGGCACAGGTTCCGAAGAGCTTCCTTGAGACGTAGAAACTGCTATCCCGCCAAGTAAAACTCCCTTAACGTACGCAGTTTCCGGAATATAACTTCTAGCAGACTTAGGACGATCAAAGCTCTCCCCTCTATCCATAGAGTTAACTGTGATACGGCTATCTACTAATCTTGACTGGTGTAAATCCTGCTGATTATCTTCTTGAGCGGATTTAAGTTTAATATCAGTTAAATCACGTTTTGATGAAGCTTGTTCCTCATGTAAATATTGTATTTGAGCCTTTAACTTTTCAATCTCGCTTTGCAATTGCTTTTGATAGCTAGTTGCTTGCTCATTGATAGTGTTCTCGATTAAATTCAGCTTCTCATTTGATTTAAGCGTGCTATCAATTAGCTTGTCCTCAAAATAATTACGCCACATTTTCTCAGTATCTAAAGCAGAGCTTGCTACCTCTACATTAAGATTACCTGTTTTTTGAGCCGGAAGATTTTGATCATCGGC
Organism: Pseudomonadota bacterium; assembly: GCA_021804505.1. Classification (GTDB taxonomy): domain Bacteria; phylum Pseudomonadota; class Alphaproteobacteria; order Rickettsiales; family Rickettsiaceae; genus Tisiphia. The sequence continues at coordinate 7,886 of JAJZHL010000001.1, forward strand.
TATACTCTTATACTTCATCCAGAGAACAGATAAGACTAAAGCACCTCCAAGAAAAAGCCAGGTTAGCCTGTCCTGTTTTGCTTTTGCTTTAACCGCTGCCCTAGCGGCAGTAATGCCATTATCCATATTTTCCTTGATTCCAGGCTTAGAGCCTATAAAGTAAAAGATGATTTTGCTAAAACTATTTTTTAATTTATCAATCATCTCTCTTCTCTGTTATCTCTGGTAATTATAAAGGCCGTCACTTTTGATCTTGGTAGCACTGAACTTATAGGTAAATTAATGGCAATGAAGCCTTTAAACAAATTACCGATATGCTCTTCGCTCAGTAAGATGGGTTTTGAAGTAAGATTCTTGATGGTAAGTCTGGCACCACTTAAATCCTTATAACGATATGATTTACTTTGAGTAACTAACATCTCCTTATTTTTTGTAATCGTTCTTTTCAGGTTACTTACGTAATACTTACCCTGAATATCCTCTATCATCGCTCTCATCATGCTAGCTATTTCTAGCTTGAATTGTTTGTCAGAAAGAGCCTTAGAATAGGAATGTTTAAAGCTATGATCGGAAAGGAATGAAGTAGCACTATGCTGGCTACCACTATTCTGCGTACTATGTGCAGCTGAATTATCAGCACTATTAGCACCTAAATTTGTCACCAAAAAAATAGTCTGAGCCTCTACGTCTCCTACAGTAAGTCGCATATCTTGAGCCTGCCCACCTATTAGTATTAGACTAACATCAACAGTTTCTCCTACGGCTGTTTTTGGAGTAATAAACAAATTTCGCCAGTCACCACTCCAGTAAAGTGAATATTTACTCTCATCACCTACTACTTCCATGATCTCAGAACCACTTACCTGTATTCTGTTTACTCCTCCTGCTCCTATAATACCTTCAATTCTACCTTTAGGATTTAAAGTAAATTCGCTAGTAGCCATGACAGAAAACGGCTTTAAGCTAAGCAACATAGCACACACAATCATCGATAATGTTATATGCCTGCTTGTGCTTACTACTCGTAGCCTGCTCAATGCTATTAATAACTCACTCTGTTGTTTTTTCACAAAACCTTGTCTGACTACCTCTACCATTCTTTATTCTCTAACCCTATTGCCTTTTATCTTGTTGCTTTTCATCTTGCTTAAGCTCACTTTCATCTACTACTCGGTTAAATTCCTTTAATCTTAAATAACCGCCACTAAATTCAAAACTAAGCCGGTATGAAGTAGGAGTTGACTCATAGCCGCGTTTACCATATCTAGAAGTTAAGGTGCCGTGAGCGATTACTTCTCCGGTGCTTTCATCGATATCCATATTCTTAACGGTAAAATAAGTCACCAAATCAAAGTTTTTATATTTATCAAGGCTATCTGCAAAATATTCATTTATTCTCCTCGCAAAACTGCTGTCTGCGTTTGAGGTGTATTTTAAAATGACATCCCTTTTATGCAGTACATCAGCAGCTGATAAATCAAGCAATGAATTTAAAAATACCATAGTCATTTGCTCTAAATAACCGCTCGATACTTTGCGGTTAGAAATCACTACCTCCGATGTTAAAGGCGGGACCATAATAATCCGCTCTTCTTGCAACAAAATCTTAATGCTAAGAGCTGTGCTCGATAGGCTAAGTAAAATAGTAAGTAGTAAAAATAGATTACGCTGTCTGGTTATTCTATCTCCCCCTTGCATGGCAAAACTTAAATTCATTAGTTTGTTCTCTGTAAAATTTGTTTTCTGTAAAAAATTACTGTTGCACTGGTTGCTTCATTAATGCTTACGTCTTACTAAATAGTAGCCTGAACTAGCAGCATCATCTTTTTCTCTTGGGCTATTGTGCACGAGTCTAAGCCATCGGATTAAGTTACAACAAGCATCGGTGATGCGACTTAGGCAAATACCTGCCCCCAAATAAGCCCTTGGATGGTAGATGCCAGTACATAACCTTTTGTATATTGCCACAATGCCAAGCTTTGGCGGCAATTGCTGCTATACCGTACCCAAGAATAAACCCCAGAATGCCAAAGGTCATGCTAAAGCGTATCCATATAGCAAGACCAATAACACTAGCACCAATAATACCAAGATAGCTGAGGCCATAATATTTAACCTCCTTATTCAAAGCTCTGTTTAGCGGTACGTCAAACATTATATCTATATCCCAAGGCCAGCCTTAACCCCTATAACGGTTAAACCGCCAGCAAGTGACCCTAAACCAAAACCTATCATTCTCTCCCTAAGATCACCTTGTGACTTGAGTAATGCACCAATCGCACCTGCTACGAAAATAGCAACCGGATAGTAATCATTAACCATCTTTTTAATAGGCTCAGCAATGGCCTTAGCACCTTTATCTAGGTCAAAGTCTGCCGTAGCATCAAGGCTACACAGCAAAATTGGTGCTAAATAAATGGCAGTTTTGCAAAACTGAGAGATACCATTATTAAAATTTATAAAATTCTTCTTCATATTTTTACTCCTTAATTATTAATGTTCCTTTTAGATAACAGCGATTAGATGGCTAATATCCATATTTTTAAGCTAATAAGTTTTAGTTTTTTTATTACTCCTTCCCATTTTTTAACGCTTGAGAATTTATAACCGGTGGATCAGGCTTCTTTTCTGACCTCTTCTCTATTCTGTAAAGAAATACAAAGGTGAAAATTATATACCCCACGGCCAAAGCAATAAAAAATAGATTTGCTTTCATTGCCCCCTCTCCCTGAATAGAACTATAATTAATTGACGCAAGTCGACCATCTCATCTCGTAGTAACTCAAAAGTGTTTCTGGTTGATTTTAGCTCAGCAATTAGTAACTGGTTAGAATCTGAACTTAAACTTGTAGGACTCTTCTTTATCAATTCTTTGCTATTTTCTTCTTGTTGTATCAGCTTGGACTCTATGCTCATTAGCTTGCTTGATATAAAGCCTAAAGATGCCTTAATTTCAGCTATTTCCTGTTTCATATTGATACTCCTATTAAATTGTAATTTTGTGTGAGACAGATTTGATTGATTAATCGCAGGTAATTATTTTGCACCCAGTCCTTGATAAACTTCGTTGGGGCCTTTAAGGTTAGTTTCTGACTCACATAATCAACGTCAGCAGTTAACTTACTAAACCATGCATTATCCATAACAATTCCCATAGAGCCGTAATGCTCTATTAGGTTACGTCTAACTTTATCCCATATGCCTTCTAATGGCTGAGTTTGCATCTGAGGGAGGTTTGCGATTTGCCCTTCGGTATGCAGTTGTACTTGGAATTGGCTTTGAGTATGCGTTCTAGCCTGTAGTAATGCTTTAGATCGGTTAAACAAAGGTTCTGTTGTTACTGTTGACTCAGACTCAGTTTTAGATAATGTAATATCAAGATATTCAATATCTTTCCCATATACTAATCGCACTTGCGTAAGTATTTGCTGGTACTCTGATTCACTCAGCTCTAGTTTTTTGCATAAGATGATCCTAAAATATCCTGAATCTGAACCAGTTCCTGATGATGCTAATTTCTCATTATCTACAAAACTAGCTGAGTTTAAGAGGCTATATGCCAAACTTGGCTCTAGTACTCCTGCAAGTTTTCTTCTTAATTGCAATTGACGGGAAGTATCCCTGCTCTTCTCAATTGTATTTAAATACTCCTCTCGTACTTTTACCATCAACTCCTGAGAGGTAGCATTGCTAACTATTCTAAAGTCCTCGTTACTAATCTTCACAGCATCCCTCATCTCATAGGTTAATGCCTTGCCCATATATTTAATAAAGGCTGCTTTATGAGGAAAAGTATGACTTGGTAATTTAATGCTAAAGTTTTTTAGGATTTCGTTTATCGCCTGTCCAGAGAACTCCCTACCGCAGAGTGTTTGTAGCGTATCAATATCTGGTTTATCTAAGGGGTAAAATGAAGCAAAAATAAATCTTTCTTTGTTAGCAACAGGGGTAGGCGATGAAAAGACAGATAATGATTTTTTAGGTGATAATCTTTCTGTCTCTGGAATTGAATTTGAATTCAAATTAACAAAATTAGATTTTTTAGATCTATTTTTTCTTATCTTATTCTTATTAATTCTTGCTTCAACTTTATTTAATTCTTGCCCTTTAGAATCCCCTACCCTATTTGCCAAGAAAATAGCTTCCTGATTTTGATTATTATCCTCACCTAAGAAATTGTCGTTATCAGTATTTTTACAAGTATTATCATCAGTATCATTATTACCTATGCAATTTACATCATTGTAATTACTAAGAGAATTACTACTTGGTGACATCTCAAGTAGAGTCTTGACATGCAGAGTAACAAATAAAGTATTTCCTAGCCTTCTACCACCTAGTTCTATAGTACCAACTGATCTTCTCATTATGTTAAGGGCTTCTAAACGAATAAAAGCCTCTCTAACCTGGTACTGACTTAAGCTGAATTTATTGCAAAAATAGCTATAGTCTTTTTGATGCTCCTGTTTTCCAGTAGAACGGTACAAAAACCATAGCTCTGACAAGATAGCAATCGCCATAGTATCAGCCTTATCACCAGTAGTAAGTATCTTCTGATACCACCAGTGCGGGATGATGTTTCCACTACCGATATCTATAGAATTGACCAGTGTTGTACTTGCATGCTTGCAAGTTCCTAAGTTTTTTGTTATATTCATCTTTGCTTTTCCTTTAATCAGGTGAAAGTCACTAAGCCAGTAAGTACTTTTTGGTCGTCGAAAACTTTATTTAGTACTTACCTGGTTGGTTATATCGTCTTACTTCCTTCTATTCTCTTCTTCTTAAAGGAGAATTAGTATCAATTTGCACAATCTTTAAATAAATCTTCATTTTATGCCCATATAATAAACATCATTTTAAACACGCATTTCGTGTTTATTTTTAATTTGCTAATTCTGTTTCATTCATATTAAAAATAATTTTATATACATATACTATATTAACGCAATAAATATTTGATAAAAAATAATAAAATATGACTAATTAGTTATATTTATGTAACTAATTAGCATTTAGATTCATCTTGCACTTAATGTGTATATTTTTAATGAAAATATTTCTATTATACTTATAATTAATATTTAAATACTTTTAGCTAAAAATAATTATATATGTCTTACTCTGCATTACAAAAAAATCTTGAAAAATTAATGAAAGACCATAATTATCAAATATCGGATTTAGAAAGGAAGGCAGGACTTAGAAAAAACAATATCTACAATATTATTAAGGGTGTTTCAAAAAAGCCATCTGCTGAATTATTACAGGCCGTAGCAGATGTATTTGGTCTCACGGTAAAAGATTTGTATTCTATGCCTACTCCAGTTTATCCTGCATTAACATCTGAGGATTTCGACTTACTTATAAAAGTAACACAAAAAGTTATAGAAGAATTTAAATTATTAGAGCTAAAAGTTTCATGTCGTGATGTCACTTCCATAATCAATGAAATGTTTGACTGTGCCTATGAGAATAAAGATTACGATCCTACTCCTGTCATTAAATGGACGTTAAAACAGAAATTTCTTCCGAAATCTTGATCCCTTTCTAAAATAACTTCATTTCATGATTCTTATTTCATATTTAATATCTCTACACTTCTAGGATGTGTAGAACCAAATTTTTTAATCAATTGATCTTTAAATTTATTAAACCAAAATTTCTCCGGTAATTTACAAGTTGCTTTTGCTGCTTTCCAATATAAATAACTTATCTTATCTAGATTTTTCATATTATCTCGGTAATTATTGTAAAAGATTGCTTCCGCTGTAGCAAAAGACTGGGCAGCTTCTTCTAAACGGTTTAAGGCGGCTAGAGCTTCTCCCTCAGCTACAAAAGCTGCTGCAAGCTCTATGTCCTCTGACATGCTAATATCTAGGTTGTTTCTAGACTCATCTTTGGTATATACAGAAATCGCTTCTTTTGCATGTTCTAATGAGAGTTTAATTTTGCCAAGGCCTAATTCTGCTCGTGCCAATTCAACTATTACCATCAATTTACTTCCTCCCACACTACCATCCCTAATTGCTTCTATTTCTTTATCATATACTTTTTTAGAGATATCATAAGCCTTAGCAAAATTACTCATATAGTTTAAAATCTCTGCTTCAGCAACGTATAATATGGCTTTGTGATCATCATATGGGGATTCATAATCCATTTCTATTTCTGTTTGTATTGCTGAAAGAGCATCTTGGTAATTTCCTTCAGCTAAATGAATTTGAGACTTAATAAACCACAATAGAAGAATCTCTAAATTATTTTGATCCTTATCTATTAGGCTTTCTGCCCGTTCTAAAAAAATACGAGCATTCTTCCGATCTCCTATGTAAACGTATGCTTCAGCTAACTTTGCATAAGCCAAAAATTTTACTTCAAAATGCCCATCTAAGGAATGTAATAAATCAGATGCTTCCACCAAATATTTTATGCCCGTTGAAAATGAAGACCTTAAATAACACTCATACACCCCAATTAATGTTAAATATTCTAGATAAGTTGCTTTTTTAGAATCGTTAATAAACAATGAATTAAGTGTACTTTTATTTTTAAAAAACCAATCTTCCATTTCTTGACAAAGACTATTGCCATACCCTAAGTAATAATCCATTAAATTTTTTCTAAGTTCTAATATTTTATAAATATCTATTGCGTACAATTCTCCATTATTTAATAACTCTTGTAAGGAATTTGGCATAGTACTATCTGAAAGCATAAAAAAATACCGAGCATTACGACCAAGAGGTATTGCTATATTTATACTATCTGTAGTTTCCTCAATAATATTTTTTATTGTGTTTTTACCTGCAATGTCTAAAATCGATTTTTTTACCATATCATGCATTTCAAATAATGGTTCTTCACCGCTATTTCCTATATTAGCTATTAGACCAAATCTGATAATAGACTGCAAGTCCTCTGTAAAAGTCTGATCTCTAGAAATAATACTAAGAAATTTTTTGGAGAATCTTTGATTATTTATTACTGCCATCTTGTATAATAGGCCCTTTGCTGTAGGACTTAATTCATTTATTACTAAATTCACGTGTTGCTGCATTTTATTACCTGATTTATTTACTATTTCGATATACTCTTCTAAAGCCATGTATTTATTCATATCCAAAAACATTGCTGCCTGAACAATAAAAATTGGGTACCCTTTTGATAAAGAAACTAAATGTTCTATTAGTTTGTTATCTCTTTTACTTAGTATATTGCTAGCCAAGCTTGATGAGTCGGTATTTTTTAAATAAGGAATAGGTATGGAATGCAACATATTTTGTCCATCTTGTGAACTGATTATAATATGACCATTATTTTCCCATTCTATAATGTCTTGAACTTTATAATTTTCCTTAATTTTAAGGTTGTCAAATACCAAAAGCCAATTTGATTTTGCTGTTAAATATTTTATAACTGACTCTTTAGCATTTGTTACATTCTCAGATAATATGCAGCCTTCTTTTTTGCAGAAATTTTTATTAATGTCGCTAGCTAGCAGAGAAAACTGTGCAGATAAATCTGAGTTACAATCAAAAAACCAGATTAAATTATACTCATTTTGATGCTCATTAGCATACCTTCTGACCAGTTGAGTTTTGCCTATACCGCTCATGCCAAATACAGTAGTCTTTTTATATAAGGATAACTTTTCTCTTATAGAATCTAACTGAGATTCATGATTTACAAAATATCTAACTGGTTCTACTAAATTTGATATTTTAATACTTAAATCAGCACTTACCTTGAAATAAAAAAGTGTCAGGAATAGTAAAGTTAACTTTTTCATTTGTTATTCTTTTTATATTTTTCAAACTTTACTACATTGTCCTTATTCTGTACTAAAATTTCTGCTCTAAGAGAAATCTCTACTATGTTTTTCCTACTCTTATCATAAATCTTGTAGTTCAACTTATGTTCTTTTAATGACTTAAATATTTTTCTGCAACTTAATAAAAATACATCCGCCTTTTCCCTAAAGAGGGTATCTGATAAATTAATCATTATTTGCTCTGTTAAAGGAAAACTATCATAGGTTATTAAAATCTTCTCTTGAGTGAAATTCAATATAATGGATTTAGGTGTATTGCTTTGTTCTTCCATAAATCTTACTAAATTGTAAATAAGACTAAAAATTACTTGATACAAAACCTCCTTACCACAATCAACTCTTACCTTATCTATTTGCTTCTCTAATTTAAGAACAGTATGCATAAAATGGTAGCCAAAATAATCCTTTAAAAGTTGCATTAACTCCGTTATGTCGATTTCTGTTGAAGATAAATCGGTTAAGCATATAGGGAATAAATAGTCGTGGGTATTTCCCTCTTTTATTGCCATTGCTATATTTGTACTATCTTCATTATGACCACTGCGAATCTCAGACTCCAATTGTTGACTAACATATATCTCTGTTGATTTTTGAATAAATATCATCTTGAGTTTTTGTTCAGTTTCTTTATTTAATAACAATGCTCTCTTCATTTTTGTGGTTTGATATATATCTTCTTCTAATTGCTCAATATAAGAAGCTAATCTATTTTTAGTCCTTAAATAAATATATAAGAATACACCGCTAGTCATAAAACTAGCTATCATAGTTATTAATAAGGTTTTATATATCTTATAAAGATTGTTGATAGCATAGCTAGATTCTTTATCTATACCTAATTCTACAAATAAATCATTACCCTCATTAATAAAATAACTCTTGTTTACTGCATGATCATAATTGTTATATTTATTTAATGCTATATTATGACTATTAATCAATATTCTGTAAGTAATATAGGGTGGCAAAAGTTTCTGCAGCTTCTCTTTAGTTACTTGTAAATCAAATATTTGTTGTCCTTTTTGATTAGTTATTTCAATAGAATATGGTTTAGCTGTTATTGATTCACCTTGCTCCTTGCCCTTTAGTACTTTTCCATTATTACGATCTTTAGTGGTAAGGTGCCCTAATAAGAGGAAATTTTTATTAGTAGCATTACTTAATGCTACTTGTAAATCACTTAATAAAAGTGTTTTTATGTTATCTTGAAATGTTCCAAGCACAAACATATCTTGCTGCTTCAAAGAATACACAAGATAATTATACACAATAATATTAAAGCTCATCCAGACAAATAAGGTTACTAGATAAAGTTTATAATTCTTCATTTTTAACATCAAAGCCTACCCCTATTTGTAGTTTTTATTCTAAGTTAAGTCTTCAACTTCTTCTATATACAAATTTAACAGAAGTAATTGCAACTTTTGCTCTTCTGCATTGTATTTATGGTAAAGAAAAATATTTAGCAGGATACACAATATTAGAAAAATACTTATACTGACCAATTGCAAAGAACAAATGCTTGCTAACTTAGGTTTCCATAGATTTTTGTCATTCATGATTATGCCCATAGCTATATTCTCTCACCAATAAAGTATCTTCTAACATTAATGTATAGTAGGGCATTGCCGCTATCTATAACAATGGAATTGACTGATTTTATACTTGCAGGCTTGCAAGTCGAGGAGTTTTTTGCTATATTCATTCTATCATCTTCGTTTAATTACGTAGCTGTGTACACCACCGACAATCAACTGTTTGGCGACATGTTCGGATTGCCGGTGGTTTTTTATTATTTGTTCTAATCTTCCTGTTATAAGTTTAAAATCAACATATAAGGTTTACAATTACTAATAATGACTGCTATAAGGTCTTTTTACTAGTAAGATATATACTTATGATTTATCTTATCCATTGAATCTATTCTTCTGATATTGGGTTGTCAAGAGAAATATTGCGTGTTAGGCACAGAAAATTATATTCATTTTATTTTATGACTATTACTGAACAATTACAGAAATTCTTAAAACAAAAATTAGATAAATTAAAATTAAAAAAGAATAATTTTACCGCAGGCAGTGGTATATCTACTACAACTACCTATCAAATTCTTAACGCTGATTTACGTAACCCAGACTTTAACACTATATTAAAAATGGCTAATTATTTTAATTGCTCATTAGATGAAGTAACTGGGAGGGATAAAAGTTTAGCTACTAAAACACCTAACTATCGGAATCTTTCCTCCGACGAAATTAATCAGAATCTTAAAAATTTTATAAATGTTAAATTACAAGAAACAGGATTAACCCAATACCAGTTAGGAAAAAAACTGGGATTCAATTCCCAGATAATATATAACTTCATGCAAGAGCATCGACATCAAGAAAAATTAAGTAGTGCTGTCACCATAGCCCTGGCCGATTATTTCAACGTTTCTTTGGATGAAATGATAGGCAGAACCTCTCCTGCCACAAAGAAAACTCAAATGGTAGAAAAACCAACTATACCACAAGATGCGATTCAGAAACTAGGTAAAGAAGATATGGAATCATTGCAACAAATTAATAGTTCTGTATCTACCAACAAGCAGAAATTAGCAAAAACTAGCCTAACTGCCCCTAACAAACAGCAAAAAAATGACAAAGGTCATACCAGGTGACAACACTCCCTAGACTCTGATTTTATACCTCTATTGCTTTAACATTACCCAGCCCTGCCCACTCAAGAATCTGACGATCCCTTGTAAGCAAGATTGCTCCTTTATTTATGGCAGTTGCAGCAATTATTCTATCTGCTGGGTCGCCATGAAAGTTATCTAAAAGTAATGTGCTATCAGCTGCTATATCATAAGATATATCAACCATCTTGATACCTTCAATTTCTACAATAGCCTTAAGAAATTCTTTTATTGGCTTATATATATTTATTCTTTTCTTACTTTTTAACATCGCTATCTCCCATAAAGAAATAGATGACACTAAAAGTCTATTGTCGTTTTTTGCAATATCTATAGTTTCTCGCACTTGATCAGATATATTTTCAAAATTGCTTAATAACCAAATTAGAACATGTGTATCAACAATACAGGATTATTCTTTGATTAACCATTACTTATCGGCCTCCCATTCCTCATCAATAGCCGAGATTATATCTCCCTTAATCTCAATTTGGTCTCTAAATATTCCAAATATTGAGGGAGTGGTTTTTGAGAATGCTGAAACTGTTGCAATTGGTCTATTACGCTTTGTAATAATTATGGATGATTGTGTTTTTTCCAAATTGCTTAGAATTTCTAAACAATGAGATTTAAAATCACTGATAGCCACTTTTTGCTTCATACTAACCTCGCTAGTTTAATATAACTACTTATAGTGTACAATAGTCATAAATTATAGTCAATTTTATTATGGCAGATTATTTTATACGGTCTTAGCCAAGTACTTAAACAACACGTAGCATCAAAAGTTTTTTCTTCACATAAATTTTTGTTGTAATACAGGTATAGGATTGGTACTGTAAGTATACGTAAAATTAAAACATTTTTGCAATAGGGCGTACTCCAAATGGAAGATATCAACAGCTGGCAGGCCAAATTTGAATCTTGTCAATATTCAGACAAGTTACTAGGTAAGATTACCTTACTGAATAAATCTGTACAAAATCCAGCAGATATCCAGGAAGTAAAGAAAGCTATTTATTATGCCCGTAAATATCACGGTAGCCAGATGAGGCAGTCTGGAGAGCCTTACTATAGCCATCCTATAGAGGTAGCTTTTATGACGTCTGATTACCTTCTAAAAACAAGTGCTATTGTTACTAGTATTTTACATGATACAATAGAGGATACAGAGCTTACTTATGGCATGATCAAAGATATATTTGGTGAACTAGTTGCAAACCAAGTGATGGACTTAACAAGAATCAAAGAAGATGGACGTAAAATTAGCTCAGCCGAACTGGTTGAATCATTATGGCTGCAGAAAAAATATGAAACACTTTTTATTAAGCAGTTTGATAGGTTAGACAATATAAGAACTGTAGGAGTTAAAACTCCTGAGAAGATACAAAAAATTGTTAATGAGACTATACAAACATTTATAGTACTTGCAGTATATCTTGAAATGCCCACAGTAAAGCAAGAACTAATCAGATTATGTTATCACACATTAGGCATTACACCACCTTTCCCATTTGATTATGGGACAGTTTTGGAAGACGATTCCAAACATATAACTAACCTGACTTTTCAAGATGAGATAGATAGAATACGAAGCCAATACTTGGCAGAATCATGAAAAATAGATAAGTGCAAGAACGAAGAGCTATTTTATAGTTTTGCTACAAAATATATTCTTGTAGTGGCTTATTGAGTATACAAAGGCTTATCCAATTTCCATCTTTGCTTCTCCAGCCCCTCGAAATGGAATATACCAAAGGTAAAGCCTATGGCTATTGGAATGAGGATAAACCACATACCATAATAACCAAAATATTCTATCAAATAGATAAAACCAAAAGATGTAACTGTAGACATGAGTGCACGGGATAAGCCAAACGAAAGACCTGAGTAGGTGAAGCGTTTAAAGACTGGTAAATTCTTAAAGAAAATCGGAAAGGCGGGGCACATAAAGAAGCCGAAAAACATAATGAATGATTGGATTATTAGTAACTCAAAAGCACTTCCTACATGCTGAAAAAGATAGGGACATATAAGAATGAAAATAGAAAATATAACTAATTTTACTTTTAGAATGAGTAATGGATAGATTTTATAGCTGAAATATGCAAGTAACATAGTTCCAAATACTTCAACCATCGAGACTATAAGATTTTGATGTATTACGTCCTCTGCACTGTAACCAAAGGAATTTTTCAAAATGTTAGAGCTATAAATATAAGCAAGATAAAAACATACTGGCCAAGAGCAGTCTAGTAGAAATAAGGCAAGCAAAGTCTTCTTACTAACTTTTTCAGTATAAATTGGATTATCCTCTAGCTGTTTTTCATTCAAATTAGCTTGTGCCATAATTCTTTTGATTTGCTTTTTAGCATCAACAAAATCCTGTGTTTCTCTTAGATTGGTTCTTGCCAAGGCCCCAACCACTGCAACTAAAGCACCAATCCAGAATGCAAGTCGCCAGTTAAGGCCAAAAGAAGTTACCAGAGAAGCTAGAGCCAAGGCACCAAGGCCACCAAGAGCACAAAAAATTTCTATTGCCGCTACAGCTGAATATTGCACTGGTGGTTTGGTAATTTCAGTTAAGTAAAGTTCAGCACCAATTATTTCACCTAAAGAGGAGACACTCTGAAACATACGGCATATAATCATTAGGCATGTTGCCGTAATTCCTATCTCAGCGTAAGTGGGCAGATTAGCCATGACGACAGAGGCAATGGCCATCAAAAAAGTTGTTATAACTACAGTATGCTTACGTCCTATATTATCCCCTATATACCCAAAGATTAAAGCCCCAAAGGGCCTTAGCAAATGTCTAGAGCAAAAAGCAAATGCAGAGAGCAAAGCTGCCATATGAGGATCACTTGCTGGAAAGAATAGCTCATTTAGCAATACAGCCATGTGAAGAAAGAGCATTAAATCAAAGTACTCGAGAAACGTACCAATTGATAGTAGTCCCACAGCTTCTTTTTGCTTTCTTGTAAGGTACTTTTGCCCTACTGTCAATCCTCGTGAAGTATCAACCACTTCTTCCATAATCATTAACGCATTTTCTAATTATTATTCTTTTTTACTAAATCTAATTGATAGATTTTTCCTAATATGCTTTGACAAAAACTAGGCAAATTATGCTACCAAATATTTAGTATTATGCCACCTTTTCCAGTTGATTAGGCAATTTCTGGTGATAACTCTCAACATCTGACTCCAGTTTCCCAAAATGAGATAGACCGTATAAGAAGCCAATACTTGTCGGAATCATGATAAACCACAATCCCCAATTACCAAAGTACTCTACCAAGTATACAAGACCAAAAGAGGTAACTACGTGCATCAATGCACGTGATAATGCAAATAGCCAACTAGCATAGGTAAATCTTTTAAATATAGGAAAGTGTTTTATTAAAATTGGGATAGCTGGAAAAGCATCTGGTCTAAATATAATAAAAAATGACTGAATTACAAGTATATCAAAGGGGCTAGTAGCATGATTTAGTAAATATGGGCAAGCAGCAATAAAAAACCAAAATACTATCAATCTAATTTTAAGTATTATCAGAGGATAGATTTTATAACATAAATAGGTTAGTATTATGTAACTTACTAAATTCACAATTGATACAATAAAATTCTGATGAATTACCTGATCAGCTGAATAGCCAAAAGATGTTTTGAGAATGTTAGCACAATGAGAATAGGTAAAATAAAATGATACTGGCCAAACACATTCCATTAAAAAATAAGATAAGGCAGTTTTTTTGCTCATTTTTTCCTGCCAAATTGCTGTATCCTCTAGTGTTTTAGTATTTAATTCTGATTTTTTAAAAACTGGGTCTAAGGCCTTTTTGATCTGACGTTTTGCATTAGCAAATTCAGGAGACTCTCGTAAAGATGTTCTTGCAACCACTCCAGTTAGAGCAATTATAGCTCCTAGCCAAAAAGCAATACGCCAGTTCAATCCATAAGAAGTAACCAAAGCTGCTATAGCTAAAGCAAACGTTCCTCCTAAATTACAAAATGTTACTACAGAAGCCACCACTGGATACTGAATTGGCGGCTTCGTGGCTTCAAGTAAATAAATTTGTGCCCCCATTATTTCTCCCATAGAGGAGATGCCCTGTATAATACGACATATCGTCACCAACCAAGCGGCAGCAACTCCAATTTGAGCATAAGTTGGAAGATTTGCCATAATAACACAGGAGACAGACATCATAAAGGTAGTTATAATTACCGTTGCCTTACGACCAACTTGATCGCCTAACCAACTAAATAATAATGCCCCTATAGGCCTAAAGACAAAGGTAGAACAAAATGCTACAGCACTTAGTAGAGCTGTAGTATGTGGATCAGTTTTTGGGAAAAAAAGCTCATTCAGGAGTACCGCCATGTGTACGTACAGCATCAAATCGAAGTACTCTAAAAATGTGCCTATCGATAGCAAACCAATGGCTTGCTTCTGTTCTCCTGTTAGGCTTTTTTGCCCGCCCGGTATTTGTTGATATGTAGGCATTTCGTTTGATGTAGTGTTCACGATATTTTAGTCCTTGACCAAAGGTTTACAATATAACACAACAGCTGTCTTTATTATGCTGGTGATCGTGATGATCCTCTCCACCGAGTAAAGCGGTTTTTGCGTCAGGGTGATGATGACTGTTTGAATGGTTACCATTTACTTTTGGGTATAAATTACCGTTAACTTGCTCATCTTGCACCAAATTTTCTAAATCGTATGTTGTCACTTGATAGTTCTTAGCATACTGTACTGTTAATTTTACCATTGCACATGCTAAAGATTCTGCAGCTTCAAGAGTAATTTTTGTGTCAAATAAATTTTTTTGCAAGGCTTCTGATAGATATTGTTTATATCCTTCTCCCAACAATATTACTAATTTTTTTATCTCAACATCTATCTTACTAAAAACACCTGTAAAATAACTTGTAAACTCCTTATAACCTTTAACTTTAAAAGCCTCTGCCAATTTGTACATGGTACCAAAATTAGCAATCTCTCGTACTGCACCAGTTGAAGCTTCTTGTTTAACCCTCTCTTCCATTTGATGATGATGATAAGAACACAAATAGTACGTTGCTTGCACAGAGCCGATCGCTAATGCTGCAGATGCATACGCATAAACAAGCGGATAATTCTGTTGTGATAAAGCTTGTGCTGCAGCCTGAAGATAATCTGTAGAATTCCCAATTTTTAATTTAGCCATATAATTCCTCTTGATTACAAAAATAATAATTATTTACCATGTCCATCATCACCACGTCCTTTATTTGTTGTTGGTTTTTTTATATTAGGCGTACTAGGTGGATGGAGGCGACCGCTAGAAGGCGTATCATTTTTTTGCTGCTCACCTAGCCTCTCTTTCAGCTTGTTTGCCATATTTGGATCTTCTTTGACAGCTTCCGCCGTTCTATCTAAGAACGCTTCCTGAAGTGTTTCTGTATCTGCCATAAAGTTCATCAAAGACTCAGCTGTGCCATCGCCTTTATTTTGTGCCAGTTTCACGAATGTCTCCTTTCCAACAGCAGCAAGAGTATTAGCAAAAACATCCTTTTTCTTTTCTTTCAATATTGCTTTATGTTCTTCTTTCTTTACAACTTTTTCACCCTCATTAATACTATTTATTTGTTCAAAGCATTTATCTATTTCTTTATGGCCCTGCTGTATTATTCCACTAGCCACGTCCTTACGTTTAATATAATTGTTTCTTCTTTGCTCTAAAATTGGTCTTTCTTTATGATCTTGAGGTAGTGTTTTTAGTTTACTGTCTATTTTTTTAATTTCTCTAGTATAATACTCATGCTCAACCTCAGCAGTCTTAAATGACGCACCCAATTTTTTGTTATGTTCTCTTTCTTCCTTTTTCTGCTTATCAGTCTTTGTTAGCCTGTTTATTAGGTCATCACTAACCGTACCAGTTTTGACGGCTTCTACAAAATCTTTTAAGTTTTCAGCGTCTGCACTCTTCCTTTTCAGATGGTCTTTGTGAGTATCATTAAACGATTTATAGATTTTATCATTCTCTGCTGCTATACGAGCTAAAGCTGCTTCTTTAGCTTTTTCTTCTTCACTACGCTCTTTTTCCTTTTCTTCGATATACTTAGCTTGCGTCTCTATCATATCGTTACTAGTCAGGGACAAAAGATACTGCCTTTGTTTTTTTTCCTCTTCCTCCATCTCAGCAATTTTCTTATCTATATTCTTCACTTCCTCATACGCATCAATTTCCTTCTCTAAACTTTTTGTGCCGGACAGACCAGAAGGTCCAGAAGAATAAGACAGGCTTTTCTGCTCATTAACTGCATTTTCCAGTTGGGGTGGAAGTTTGCCCTCCTCTTTGTCTTCAGCCATAATCATGCTACCATTCTATTACAACAGTCCCATTAAAACCAATTTAGACTTAGTAGTCAATAAATATAAAGTCACTAACCACTATTTTGCTAGTGTAGTAATACATTATTGCCGTATATTTTAAAGACATTGTTGAACCAGGTTTTAGTAATTAAGAATCTATGGTTTCCGGCTGAGGAAAACGCTCTGACTTTTTAGCCCTACTAGGAAAATGCAATATTTCTCCTGGTCCCCTATTACCTTCTTTAGTACTTCTTATCGACTGAATCATAGCAGATATATTTCTACGCTCTACTTCCTCTCCTAAACCGTTATATGCTTGAGCTTTTTCTTCCCATGCTAGTAGGTAATCTGGGTCCAGATTAATAACTTCATCGCTACATTTTATAGCCTCGTCATATTTGCCTATTATATTTAAAATATGTGCCTTATAAATCACAACTAATTTCTTACTTTCACTGTTATCGCCTATAAGCTCTAACGCTCTATCTATATTCTCCAAAGCTTCACTGTTCTTCCCCTCTTTTTCCATTTGGATAGCACGTACTAAAGCAAGGCTTAAAGCTACTTTCTTATTGTGAGGTTTATGTTTAAGGTCATTTTCTAAATTGCTGATAACTTGGTTATAATTCATTAATTCACCTAGGCTGAAATATTCTTTATATGTTAAAGAATTCTTGTTATTTAGATTCATCACTAACAAGGTATTAATACAAGCAATAGCCTCAGAATATCTCGTTAATTTATTCAGTAACAATATTTTGTGTCCAAGAACTTTCTTTTTATCCTTGTCACTAGAGTTAAAAGATTCTGCTGTAGTGCATAAACTCAGTGCACTTTCATATTGTTCGAACCCATACTGATAAACTATCATAAAACATAATGTAGCTACGTTTTTTGAATCAAGATTAACAAGTACGCCGATTAGATTAGACGCTTCATTAAACTTAGCTAAGATGATCAAACAAAAAACTTTCTTTTGTAGAGTGGCAACGGAATGTTTTATCTGCAAAAGCTTGTCACAATATTCTATCGCTTCCTCGTATTTTTTTATTAATATAAAACAATCTATTTTTACTGACAAACACAAAGGATCACTGCTATTTAATTCTAGACCATTTTCACAATACTCATATGCTTCTTCATATTCTAACATTTTCCATAAACAACTAGCCTTTTTACCCCAGTTATGCTCATTAGGTTTTAGATCAGATATTTTATTATAACAATCCAAAGCTTCTAGGAATTTATCTAATTGATATAAACACTCTGCTTTATACCTTAAAGCATTCATGTATATAGATTTTTCATCTATACATTTTGATATAAGCTCATCGAAAATGTTTAAGGCTTCTGTATATAATTCTTGTTTAATATATTTCTGTCCTACGTTTAAACGCTCCTCCAGCATTTCTTTGTAAGAAATAATTTTGTTATTACTATTAACTAGCACAACAAATTGTGCGTAATCCTTTATCCAGCTGTCTATGATATATTTTTCAAACGACACTCCAGAGCTGGTTTTAACTATGTTATCAAAAACCTTGGAAACACCTATTGCTTCTTGGTAATTAATATTTTTTCTACCTAGCTTCATAGCATTTTGCTGAATTTGTACCACACACTCATCTGCTAGCTTTTTAGCTTTATCAGGAATATGATTGTTATTCACTCCTTCAATTGTATTACCACCCCTAAGCTTGGCGTTTATAGCCATACATAAATAAGCTAGGAACTCATTTTTTACTACCCCATATCCTTTATCAAAACATACGGCTAAAAAATCAGCGGCTACACCCACCACCCCTACTGCCATACATAAATATATGGAATATGCCATTTCTGCATCTAGCAAAAACAAATTGTCTACTTCAACAATGTGTCTGTGATTCTTTCTATGTTCAACAACTTCCTCCTTTATACCTTCCAGCTCTTCATATACTTTCTTTCGATACGCTAATACTTCTTTTTGTTCCTTTGCAGCATTTTCCTCTAGTAATTGCTTATGAAAATCATTCTTAAATATATCGTGCTCTTCCTGAAGCAATTTCCATTTTGCTTCCTTTCGTAACATCTCTAGCTCTCGTGTTGAAATGCCACTTAAGTTATTTTCCTCCTTTTGTCTATTTGATGAATATATATCTTGTACTTTTGTAAATAGGAGTGTTGTAGATAAACCTGCCATAACTTTTTGTTGCTCAGCTAAGTCTATTGGTAAATTTATTAATTTAGTTTTTAGCATCATTTCCTACCATTATATTTTAGCATCTTGCTCTAAATTGCCTTACGTAACAAATTTAGATTTGAACACAACGGCGTCTTAGAGATATTTTATAATTTCTTCACGAACTACCAAATTGGTTTAAAGTTGATGCCTTATGTAGCAAAGCATCCTGATCAACAAAACCATTCATCGGTAAGGCATCCAGGACTTTTTGATAGGCATTAGCCTCATCATATCTTGTCAAGTTCTTCAGAGCCAATATCTTATAATAAAGAACTTCTCTAGTATTTTGCTCACCAGAATCTAATACTGCCACTTCATCGCAGCATGTAAGTGCTTTTTCATATTCCTCTAACTTGCATAAACAAAGTATTTTTTGATATAGTGTATTTAAGTTTTTAGGAGCAAGCGTTAAAGCAGAATCTATTACATCAAGTGCCTCATCATATCTTTTTGTACGAATCAGACAAAATGCCTTAGCTCTTAATGTACTTGCAGAAAGTTCTATCATAGAATATTTATCATAATATTCTATTGCCTCTTCATACTTCCCCAATTGCGATAAACATTTTGCTTTAACTGATAGGCACAATGCATCGGTACTATTTAATTTTAATCCTTTATCACAGGGCTTCAATGCTTCTGAGTATTTACTGCTCTCATATAAACAGGCAGCCATATAACGCCATTCTTTCATATTATGATTAACGGCAGATAATTTATTATAACAATCTAAGGCTTCCGGAAATTTACCCAACATATACAAACAAAAGCCCTTATTTCTTAGGGCATCTTTATATATGGACCCCATGCCTTCAGATTCTAGCACAAGCTTATCAAAAATATTTAAGGCATCTGTATATAGCTTTTGCTCAATATAATCCAACCCTACTATCATTTGGTCCAACGCATTATAGCGTGCATAATGCTTTTGGAGCTTTTCTAGTACACCTTTTGCCATAGTACCTCTTATACTTTGTAGAATTTAATCACTTTTAAAGTTTGCATACTACTTACTAATACTTTTTGCTCAACAGTGAATTCCAATAAGCCTCCACGCTAACTGTAGGAACTTTATCTTACAACACTGTCACCTCTTAAATGAGACTACACTAGACTAATTTTCAAAACAAATTTTTTACTAATCATTTCATGAGGTTCTTGTTATGCTAATTTCTTTATAGCTGCACTTTCCTTATCACGTTTAGCAGACACTTGCTTTGATGTGTAACGTAGGTTCTAAATCATTATTAATTACCGCCTTGTGTTGCAGATTTTCCATTTCTATAATATTTCTTTCTAAGCCACCAACACTTCATATTTTCCTAGCTTTGCTAAACAACTTGTTTTAGCCATTAGACACAATGCATTATTTGCATTTAAGGCTAGTCCTCTATCGCAATCTTCCAATGCTTTTGAGTATTATGTAACAAAAAGTGGTTACCGTTAACAGTATAGCTTACTTAGGTTACTAGACCGTAAATCTTATCTTTCAGATAAACTGCGTACTAGAACATTTATGGCTTCCTGCAGTTTAGGATTTCTTATTTCCATAAAACCCCGTGAAACCTCAATACACATACTCTGATGCTGTGTAGGAGTTACCTCAACATCTTGATCACTTTCTATATTTTTTAACAAATTACTTATATTCACACCAAAAGTTCTTGCTATAAGCATTAACCTTCCAACAGATATCCTATTTAAACCTTTTTCGTATTTTTGTAATTGCTGATGCGTTACCTCAATTTCTTCTGCTACCTGTACCCTTGATAAGCCTTTAGCTAGTCTTAAAGAATATATTTTTCTCCCTATTATCTTGTCTATTTCAGTTAAATAGTCATTTTTTCTTACCATTTTATCTATACTACTTAGTTCCTTATTTAAGGTTTATTTAACCTAATAGTTACAACGCTGTCAAGTTGTATCTCCTGCTAGAAAATTTTCTTTTCTGGTCATTATACCCTCAGATTTATTGAATTCCAGGTTAGTTAGAGTTTTACAATACTGCTCTATTAGATGTCCATATCGTTGTCTAACCATATCCCTCATAAAGTTGCTAGGTAAATGCAAGACCAGAGCTATTTCACCTTTGGACCACGCTTTTTTGTCTAAACGTTCTTCTGCTATCGCCTGTGAAAACCACGCCCTATAAGCTT
>JAJZHL010000044.1 GCA_021804505.1 Pseudomonadota bacterium
TATAACCAAGAAGAGTACCAAGCGTTATTGCAGCATAAGCATGCTACAATATGGAGTTGGTCTGGTGCCTATGGTATAGCCGTGGTGGCTTCGTCTGTCAAATGTAATGAGCATGTAAAGTACGCTCAGAGCCTATATAAAACTGATCAAAAAGTAGATATACAAGTTGCTCAACAATATGCTGACAAACTCTATACTAATAAGAATATAAAACCAGTACTTGTTGATCGCATACAGAGTTATTTACTTCAAAATAGAGAGTATTTTGAAAATAAACCACATTATGACCAGAACGACCTTAATCACCTAGTAGATGTTGTGTCTCATATACAAAAAGAACTTCATACAAGATCTGATTGGACCTTACCAGATAAATATTATAATATAGAGCAGCTTGATGCCATTGATTGCATAAAAATATTACTAGGCCATACTGAAGGCGAAAACAATAAAAACTAGTTTTTGTGAAGTTTCATATAATGAAAATATAGTAAATCGTTTGACTGGCATAAGCTTTTTTGCTATAAGCTCTAATAGCGATGGGGCGTGGCCAAGTGGTAAGGCAACGGTTTTTGGTATCGTCATTCGGTGGTTCGAATCCATCCGCCCCAGCCAGATATGTGTTTACTATTAAATAAGTGGTTAAGCTTTTAATTACATCCAGCCTTGCAGAATCAACTATCCATGGGAGCGGACTTCATTTCTAAACTCGCTTATACTAGGGGATTTGAAGGAGACACGGCTCGCAGAACCACAACGTACTCTACGTACGTGAGGATTCGAGAACCGGATCGACGCGCAAATCACCAGTAGAAGTAGAGTTTAGACTCAAAGCAAGCTTAATCTCCACCTCATCCATATCTAATTGGAATTTACTAGAATAAACAGGTTTAAAATTACTCGCAAATGTACTTAGAGTTTGCTCCGTAATAAATGCTTCATACTTCTTAACTATTTGCATAAATCCACTACTGGCCGAGATTTCTAAGTTAATTCTGTCACTCATGGCAAAATCCGCTTCTTTTCTAGCTTGCTGAATAAACCGTATCAAATCTCTTATTATGCCTTCATCATGCAATTCCGGGGTAATGTTTAAGTCTAATGATATCAGTATGTTACCATTCGGCAAAGATTTAGTACCATGTAAATTTTTTGGCTCCAATACTAAGCTATATTCATCTTTTTGTAGCTCCTCACCCGCTACAACTACATGCCCATTAACAAGCTGCCACTCATGCTTCTTAGAAGCTGCTATAATATCCTTCATTTTACTAGGCACACGCTTTCCTAGATTAGGGAAATTAATAGACAATTTATGATCAGCGTAATTTTCTAAATCTTCTTTGTAAATTATCTCCTTAACGTTTATCTCATCCTTGATCAATTCCTCAAAAGCTACAAGCGACCCAGTATTTTTGCAGATAATAGTTAGACTTGCCAGAGGCTGTCTTACCCTTATATTTTCACTGCTTCTAATGAATAAACTATTGCTACATATGTCCAGCACTTGATCCATTACATGAACCAGTTCTTTGTTTACTTTTATCGTATCAAGTATAGGAAAATCCTTTAAATGGACGCTTCCCCCGGTTGCTCTTGAGCCTGTAAGTCCTAAATATATTTCCTCAGCAATCAAAGGAAGAAGAGAAGCCATAGCTCTAGACATCACTTCAAGACAACTGTACAAAGTATCGTAAGCATCGTTTTTATCTTGGTCCTTCTCGCTCTTCCAAAACCGACTTCTACTTCTCCTAATATACCAATTATTGAGTACTTCAAAAAAATAAGCTACTTGATTATATGCTACCTGCGTATCATAATTATCTAACCTATGCTTAATATTTTGTACGGCAATCTTCAGCTTAGATAAGATATAACTATCTAGAACATTCTGAGAATCAAACCTTAATTTTGCCTGAACCTGGTCTGAATTGGCATATAAAGTGAAGAAATGGTAAGCATTCCAAATTGGCTTAATAAATAATCGCAGCGTATCGTAAACCATTTTACCATCTTTATCGATCAATAACTCCTGCCCTTTCACTACGTTTGAAGATAGCATGGTAACCCTTAACGCATCAGAGCCGTAGTTATCAAATAATTCTAGCGGGTCAGCATAATTATTTAGACGCTTTGATAGTTTCTGACCTGAACTATCTAATATCACCCCATGGCAAATACAATTTAAGAAAGGGGGTTGATCAAATAGCGCCGTAGACAAAACCATCAATGTATAAAACCATCCTCTCGTTTGGGCTGAATACTCAACAATAAAATCTGCAGGAAAATGCTCCTCAAACCATTTTTTATTTTCAAATGGGTAATGTGCTTGACCATATGGCATAGAACCACTCTCAAACCAACAATCAAATACGTCTTCAATACGGCGCATCATTGATTTGCCGGTAGGATCATCAGGATTTACTCTTGTCAGAGTATCAATAAATGGCCTGTGCAAGTCTGTGATTTTAACATTAAAATCTTTCTCAAGCTCTTCTATTGATCCGTATACATCAATCCTCGGATAGGTTGGATCATCAGATTTCCACACAGGCAGAGGTGTTCCCCAAAATCTATTACGACTAATCGACCAATCTCTCGCATTTTCTAGCCACTTACCAAACAGATTATCTTTGACATTAAAAGGTATCCAGTTAATTTGTTGGTTTAACTGCACCATACGATCCTTAAATTCTGTGACCTTGACATACCAAGACGGCACAGCTTTGTAGATCAGCGGGGTATCTGTTCTCCAACAATGAGGATAATTATGTATATATTGCTCAGTTTTAAGCCAATTACCCTGGTTTTTCAATTTACTGATAATAGAGTCATTAGCATCAAATACTTGTATGCCTGCAAAATCATATATTTCCTTAGTAAACTTCCCAGCATTATCAACAGGACAAACAAGTGCTATTCCCTTTGATTCACAAATTATTTGATCATCTTCACCAAAACCAGGGGCAAGGTGTACTATGCCTGTACCATCGCCTTCCACAACAAAATCTGCAGCAAATATTTTGAAACTATTTGGGTGATCAGCAAAGTAGTCAAATAGCGGTTTGTACGTTAAATTTATTAAGTCGCTAGCCTTTATTGTATCATATTTTTGTTCTTCACTAAGCCCTAATTCCTTTAAATATTTTGGTAACGCAAACTTCGCCAAAATATAACATTTTTTACCACTTGGCACCAAAACATATTCTATCTCAGGACCAACAGCTAGTGCTAGATTAGAAGGCAGTGTCCATGGGGTAGTAGTCCAAGCCAGGATTCTATATTCATCATATCCAGGATAGTTTGGTAATTTCTCGTTAAGTACAAAACTTACTGTAACCGCTTTATCAGCTCGTTCTCTATAGGAATTATCTAACCTAGTTTCAAAATTAGATAATGGCGTCTCACATGCCCAGGAATAAGGCATCACCCTCATTGACTCGTAGAGGAGACCCTTTTTATATAACTCCTTAAATGCCCATAAGACAGACTCCATAAAGTCCTTATCCATGGTTTTGTAAGAATTAGCAAAATCAACCCACCTTGCCTGCCTATTAACATATTGCTGCCACTCATTTGAGTATTTCATCACAGAAGACTTGCAATGCTCATTAAATTTATCAATGCCAAAGTTAATAATTGCACTTCTTCCCGAAACTTTTAGCTCCTTCTCTGCTTGCATTTCTGCAGGTAAGCCATGACAGTCCCAACCAAAACGTCTTTCTACCCTTTTACCATTACTCGTTTGATATCGCGCGTAAACGTCTTTTATAAAACCAGTTAGTAAATGACCATAATGTGGCAAACCATTAGCAAAGGGCGGACCATCATAAAATATAAATTCTCCTTCAGCCGAAGGTCTGTTATCAATTGATCGCTGAAAAGTATTATTTACTTTCCAATATTCTAGAATCTCTTTTTCAACGGTCGGAAAATTAACGTTAGATTGCACTGCTGGGTAATATTTATTAGTCATATAGTAATCTTACTAAATTAAGAAAATAGCCTAAGAATTGGTATATCAACAAGTTTTGGTAATTTCATCATACTCTTCAGCTTGGAAGTTACATTAATAATATCTGATAAAGATTCAGCAATATATTCGTCAGTATCGAGGCTATTTGCAGACTCGTCCTGGCAATAATAGATTACCGAACTAACATATACGCCAAGCAGTAAACTTCTTTTAGTATAATAATTATGATCAATCGATTTATCTCCTACATAACGCCAGATCACATCACAAGTACGGAAAGCCATTTGACCTGCAAATATTGTATTTGTCGGAGTTGCAAAATACACACTATTTATTAAATGTATTTTTTTAGGAACACAAGTTTTTATTCGAATTTGTAATGCCTTGGCAATGTTCTCTCTTACCTTACCAACAGGTGTTACAGCAGATAATAGCTCCAGCATTTTTTGATCATAATATTCTTCAGAAAAGTCAATAATTTCTCTTATACCTCCAGGAAACAATATATGACTATATCCTTTAGCAAAATTACACAATAATTCTGCATCTATAAGAAGCTGTTCATTCCAATCTTCTACCTTAGGTAAAGTAGCTATAGCCTCTATGAACTGTACCTTATAACCATAATATTTCGTAGCTACGGTCATTATCGATCTTTTAAACTTGACATATTTGATCAGTATATAGATAATACATACACTATTCAACAATCTAATTTGCACGAAAAGGGGGTAAGTTAATAAGTGATACTAGTAAACGTTCATGCTGGGAACGGCGAACAAGCGATTAAAAATCTGAAAAGAAAAATGCAGAGAGAGCTTGTATTCCGTTCTATGAAAATGTCTCGTTTCTATGAACCTCCTTCAGTAAAACGTGTTAGGAAAGATCAAGAAACAGAAAGACGAAAAAGAAAAGTCGCACGCAAAAATTCAATGGAAGATTAAGACTATTGTCATTCCAGCTCTCGGATGTCATTCTGGCCGTAGCTCGAATTACATCCGAGAGCAAAGAATAACACCAATCTACAACAATTATCTATATGCGCACTCTGATAAAAACCTCTCTTTTATATGCTATTTTAGTATTATTTTGTATAGCTGAGGCAGCACACATTATGGATACAAACTTATATATTATCAGTGACAAGTCATTTGTTGGTGACCGCAGTCAATTACTTGGTGTAGCAAGAGAAACAGAGAAATATTTCAAAAGTAAATTTGTGACTATCAAAGCTCCTGAAGAGTACGATATATCTGAGCTACAATCCCTAAAAGAAAAAATTCAAAAAAATAATGCTCTGAATATATTAGTGACGGTCGGGTATTATGGTATAAAGTCTATAATGACGTTAAAGCAAGATAAGGAGATAGCAAATAGAATTATAGCTGTACATCTTTCTCATCAATTCCTGGACAATGGAGAATTATCGCACTTACAACTTGTACAAACCAACAGTAAATATTCCTTTGGCGCTGATATCATAGCATTGCCCGAGCATGTATTAGACAATGAGGTGAGCAAAAATCTTACAGGCGGAAACACTATACTATTACCGACACGCGGGGTTGCCCATAATTTACATATTACAGATATCGATATAGATTATTATAAGTATAAATCTCAAATTCCGGTGAGTGAAAAATATTTAGCAGTGATTTTGGCCGGTGATGTACCAGATGGTAAGGGTAATTATAAATGTTATAATGCTGAGCAAGCAAAAAAATTAGCACAATATGTAAGTGATATTGCCATTAAGGATAAGTATTTTATCTTGTTATCCAATGGTCCACGTACAGGCAAATATGACTGCTCCATACACAAAGAACAAAATGTACATAATGAAAATAGTGCTTTAGACCAAGTAACTACAGAATTTCAACGAATTTTAGAAAAAAATAATGTACCTTTCCAATTATTTGACTTTAAACGTAATAAGCAAAATATGTACAAAGCGATTTTAGGAGCTGTATTATATAGCAATAATAGCCTGATTTTGGTACCCGGTGAATCAACATCAATGATATCCGAAATAACAGGAACCCTAAGCAGTAATAGCATTATTGCATATTACACCTCTGTGATGAACCCTGATCATATGAAATACGTACATCAAGAGCTTAATGATGGACATATTGCAGTTCTAGACCAAGACATGCATCTACAACCAAAGAGAGATACCACATCAGCGCCTATCGTACCTGCTAGTGAAGCTGTAGCTGAAATGGTGTATGAGGTCTGGCAGAAAAAACATAACGCTGCACTACCGGGCAAAAAGTAGGGCTATTTTACTGCTAAAATTACGGAGTGATTAGTTGTAATTTGGGGAAATATGTCTTGTAGCGGCTAAGATCCCTGGTAATCAAAGGAATATTCAGTATAGAGGCATGAGCACCAATAAATAAATCAGGCAATACTGAGTTTTTATTACTACCGTTATTTGCTTTATATTGTAGAAATGCCTTCCCGGCTAAAAAAAGTGCTTCTTTAGGAATCGGCAGAATTTTAAAAAAATCACCTGAGAACGCTGCTTCTAAATCTTCAATCCTTCCAAACCCAATTGAAACTTCTGTATATATTATATCATTAATAATTAATTCATGCGATTCCGCAAGAGTACTAAGTTTAGAGGAAGACCCATTATACCACTTAGGATCTATAGTTATAATATCAAGTAAGATGTTACTGTCTACTAGAATCATGATCTCGTTAATTTCATTATATGCTCAGTAGACATATTTAACCTACTTTTACCAGTTAATTGCTTCAGTAATTTTGAGCCTTTAAGTATACTATTCTGCTGCTTCTTAATTAACACCCCTTCTTCTTTTAGTATAAAATTAACTTCTGTATAAGGAAGCATACCAAGTTTCATCCTCATTTCTATCGGGATAGTAACTTGTCCTTTAGTAGAAACTTTCATAGAAATTACCTTAAGCTATATATTCTTCTTGCTAATAAGTGCTGCCTGGTTTAGCTAGTATAACTATACGGTAACATAAAAGTAGGAGTATAACCAGTAAAACTCTTACTACGTATATTAAAACCTATAGCTACTTCACATAATGCAAAATGAGAAGTTGTAATAAGTACTATTTACTAAATATTTATTTACATTTCGTATAATTATTTCCGGGATGGTTCAGAGTGGGGGCCCTTTCTTTGTTTAACTTTAATACTATGACTGATATCCGTTAGGTGTAAATCATCTTTACTACCTTTTTTCAGATCCTTCTGGTCAACTGTGGCGGGCATTTTCTGTGCTCGCTCTCCCAAATTTGTACCAAACTTCTGCTGATCAACAGCTGGCAGAAACTCTTTCACTTCTGGTGTAGCCACCTTTTTAGCTTTTGCCTTAAGCTGGGTAAATTCAGTATCTGGTGTACGGCTACTTGGTTGCTCATAGAAAGGATCGTGCGCTCTCACTGCATCCTTTAGATGACCTGCAACCTCACCAAGCACATCCTGTACTATACCTTTTTTTTGTTCTTTACCCATATTCATGTTTTGTAGTGAAGGCTGCTCTTTAGGCGTAAAATATTCTTTAATCTTCGCTTTTTCTTCACGTAATTTTTTGACTTGCCTGTTAATTCCTTCAGCTTGCCCCTTATCTTTTTGTCCTGACAAAGTTTTTATTTCTTTAT
>JAJZHL010000045.1 GCA_021804505.1 Pseudomonadota bacterium
CTTGGAAGTAGCCCAGATGTTGAATAATCCTAAAAATATTATACCTTAATGAAGAAGAATATATCAGGAAATAACTCTATGCTTATTGTAAAAGTTGTTTTAGCAATAGGCGTAGCGGTAAGTATTATATCACTATACGTGCTATTATCTATAGAAACTCCCCAAAAACCTCTTGCTGGTCAAGGTACAACTCAGGGCATGGCTGACATAGGTGGTGAGTTCCAGCTGATAGATCAAGATGGTAAGGAATTTAGTAGTAAGGATTTGAAAGGCAAATTAAGCTTGATCTATTTTGGTTTTACTTACTGTCCTGACATTTGCCCAACTTCCTTACAAAAACTAACTGAAGTGATAGATACTCTTGATAAATATAAAATAGATGTTATTCCGGTTTTTATTACTATAGATCCGAAGCGCGACACTTCTGAGCTTCTTAAAGAGTATTTAAAGCATTTTCATTCTAAATACGTAGCCCTCACTGGAACTGAAAAACAAATTAAAGATGTAGCAGAGAAATTTAAAGTATTTTATGCCAAAGCAATGGAAGAGAATAATAATAATTATATGATAGATCATTCCTCTTTTGTATACTTAATGGATAAAGATGGGCAATATGTAAAGCATTTTTACTTTAATACTCCTCCACAAGACATAATTGACTTTATTAGAGTACACTCACAGCAAACTAAGTAGTTATAATTAAATGCAATACTACCTACCCATGGCTTATCTCTTTACCTTTCTAATACTAGCTATTTTACTAATAAAAAGCTGGCGAGGTTATAATAAAATTAGAACTATAAATGCAAAAAAAGGTACAAAATAGACTTAAAATTATATTGTTATATTTGGTAATAGGGGCAGCTGGAGTATACACAATATTATATAATCTAGAAGATAGTATAGTGTTTTTCTATCCACCATCGAAAATCAATGTAAAAAATGGTGTAGAATTTCGAGTAGGAGGCTTAGTTAAAAGTGGCTCCATAAATAAGCAAGCTGCTGATACAGTTTCTTTCACCATCACAGATGATATTAAAGATTTACAAATCTCTTACCAGGGAGTCCTGCCTGCATTATTCCGAGAAAATCAAGGTATAGTTGCAGTAGGTAAGTTATCGGACGATATATTTATAGCTCGGGAACTATTGACAAAACATGATGAAAATTATAGTCCGCCTACTAATAAATGAATCTATATTCTCAAATGTTCCTTATCCCTTACAAGTAGCATTTAATCTGGCCTGTGCAAAAAAATTCCTCATTAATTTGGCTGATGCTTCTGCAGAAAAACCACTATATATTTCTGGCCGATGAAAACAATGTTTACTGGCAAAAAATCGTCCACCATTCTCAACACTACCTTGTTTCTGGTCATCGGTAGCATAAAATATACGCTTAATTCTAGCAAAAGATATTGCTGCCGCGCACATTGCACATGGTTCTAAAGTTACATAGAGATCGCAATTAGATAAATTTTTACTGCAGAGGATTTGGCAAGCTTGATTTATTACTACCATTTCAGCGTGCAAAGTCGGATTATTCATTTGCTCAACTAAATTATGGCCGCTGACGATAACTTGATGATTTTTACTATCAACAATTACTGCTCCAACTGGAATTTCTCCCTTGCTAAAAGCTATTCGTGCTTGATCTAGCGCCACTTCCATCCAGTGCTTATTAAATGTTAATGTTTTCACGGTAATTAACTTGCTCATCATATCCAAATGGGTCTTGATGAATAATCACATCTGCCCCAGGAAATTTTTTAAGTAATGCTTCACTAATTCTTTCACTTAGTATATGGGAATTGTATAGTGATACTTCTCCATCCATCTCAATATGACACTGTATGAATAATTTGTTAGCTGCATACCTAGTCTTCATATCGTGTACACCCATCACCTCTTTGAAGCTGCTTATTATTGACAATATCTCTTTTCTCTCTGATTCATCTAGTTCTTGATCAATTAAATTTTTTAAAACTCCTCTAAACATTTTATAGGATGTGATAAGTACATATATTGAAATTCCTACCCCGCATAGGGAATCAATAAACCAGAACCTTGCGGTTAAGGTTATAGAAATAATCACTCCCAAATTGGTTAAGGAATCCGTCAAATAGTGCAGCTTTTCTACTTTAATTATTGCAGAATTGGTCTTCCTGATAACATATGACTGATATAAAACTAAAACACAGGTTAATACTATACAAATACCAATTAAATTAACACCCGCAGCTGAGTTACTTGGTAATGATCTATATAGCAATGCATGCACTGAAGCAAAAAGGGTAAATAACCCTGTTACCAAGAAAAAAATAGACTGCGAAAAAACCGCCAGATCTTGAATTTTTTCATGTCCAAATCTGTGTTCAAAGTCTGGTGGTTGCAAAGCAATACGAATAGCAATCAAATTAATAAAGGAAGAGGCAATATCAAGCGCTGAATCGGTTAAAGACGCTAGAATTGCCTGAGAATCGGTAATAAACCAGGCATAAGTTTTAATCAATAAAATAAAACTAGCTACACCAAAAGACAGGTAAGATGCAGACTTAATCAAACTCTTACTTTCTATATTCATCATAGTTAAATTTATTGTTGTGTTATAATATAAAATCTACTAGGATCTTCAAGAAGATTACTGTTTAAAAGCGGAACTCTAAAAGTTACGTACTTTAATCACACTATCGATTGTCTTAGGCTATTTTAGCTTAAAATATTAAAATGACAAACATATAAAACAAACCATAATTACTTAAGGAATGACAATGATAAATGTAAATTTTGCCTCTAAAATTACTGCTATTATTTTGGCAGCAATAATACTACAAGGCTGCTCAAGTATGAATAAACAAAGCACCGGGACCTTGATTGGTGGTGCAACAGGTGCTCTGATTGGTTCGCAATTTGGAGGAGGTACCGGAGCTCTAGTAGCCACTGGTGTTGGAGCAGTAGCAGGAGCTATGATTGGCAGCCAGATAGGAAAAAGTATGGACGAGCAAGATAGAAAGCTTGCTGAGCTTAGCGCGCAGCAAGCACTTGAAACTAGCCCTAGCGGAAGAAGTGTATCATGGAAAAATCCAGATAATGGCCATCATGGCTCTGTAGAACCAACTAGAACATACAAAAATAGCAAAGGTGACTATTGCCGAGAGTTCACACAAGAGATTAACGTTGGCGGTACTAAACAAAAAGGATATGGTACAGCTTGTCGTAGGCCAGATGGTTCTTGGGAAATTGTACAATAATAACCCTTCGCCATTACTTTCTTAAAGAAATAAAAGGTCTAGCATAGTATGAAGCCTAACCCCGAAATGGCAAATACTAATCTGGTAGAATTTATTAACGTCGCAAAGTCTTTCAACCAAAAAACTTTGCTTTCTGATGTTAGTTTTGCTATAAAAAAACATGAAATCACTACCTTAATAGGTCCAAACGGTGCTGGTAAAACTACTATAGCTAGGCTAATACTCGGTTTAGATGTTGCTACTTCTGGTAGTATAATTATTACGCCAGGTGTGAAAATTGGTTATGTACCACAAAAATTGGACTTAAACCTAGATCTGCCAATAACAACAGAGAGATTTCTCTATTTACTAGCCCCGAATTATAGCGCTGCAGATTATCAGAATGTTAAGAATTTTATTAATATTGACAAATATAGGCATCATGACATTTCAGCTCTTTCGGGCGGCGAATTTCAAAAATTCCTTTTAGCAGCAACCATGCTTAATCAGCCGGATCTCATAATTCTAGATGAACCTACTCAATTTCTTGATGTAACTAGCCAGCAAGAATTTTATCGTATTATTAATCAGGTTAAAAACGAGTTTAAATTAACCGTATTCATGATTTCACATGATTTATTTACAGTGATGAAAAATTCTGACCAGGTTATATGCTTAAATGGACATATATGTTGTAGCGGTAAACCTAATGATTTAGCGCAGAACACAGAACTTCTAAAAACTATTTCTTCCATAGGTTTCTATACTCACCATCATAATCATAAACACTAGATTACCTATAAAATTCAACTATTAGTGTTACTTTTTTGCATCATATCTTATTTTGTTTAATGATTTCATAAAAAAATTGTTGCCATTAAGAATAAATTATACTAAATAGTTCAACCTTAAGTTGTAATTTTTAGAATTAAGAGAATAAATATGTATTTGTTTACTCTTTTGTTCAACTAAAAATTGAATGTATAATACACTAACTAATTGGTCCTAGCTTTATGAATTTAACTAATGATATCTTGTGCTGCCCTTATCCTAATAGTAACAGAAGCAGTATACTGCTTACAAACATGCGAGATAAAATATGTGATAGTTTTCTATATTTAAGCTCTATTGTTTCAGACAAAATGGATTTAAATTATGATATGCTCTCTGAAGATATAAACAAATACAGAAACTTCGATTACCCTCTGTCTATTATTTCCGATTTTCATGAACGGCTAATTGCTCTCATGAAAATCGGCAATACAGAAAAGATAAGAGCTTTATTTAAGGAATTTAAGACCATAGATGTCAAAAGAAAAGCTTTTTCTTTAATAGCACATAATACCCCTAATCAATCTTTGTCGTTAAAAGGACAGCAAATAATATACGATGTTTGCAAAAATAGTTTTGATGGCACCTATAATAAACCATTTGTTTTTAATGCTCCTAGTATTAGCTCTATGCTAATTTTTGAAACCGCTTTATATAAAGCCTTAGAAGCGGTTAGCACCTTAGATAATCTATTATTCCAGGAATTATCAACAATATTAGATTACATATGGGTGGTCAAGACCAAGCAGATGAACGCCGGGGTTTCTTTTCCAACCTATGGCATAGTATTTATCAGAAAAATAACAAAAAAAGAGCATTGGACTAGAATTTTGGAACATTTAGTACATGAAGCTGCTCATCTATATCTTTATGCAGTCATGACTATTGACCCTATCTTTGATATAGCCCAGCCGGATAAAAACTACCCATCTCCGTTTCGCATTTCTGATAGACCTATGAGCGGTATTTATCATGCGATGTTTGTCCTTGCAAGGACTATATACACTTTTAATTTGTTTAAAAAACATACCTTATATAAACCTCTCTTTGAACAAATCAAAACCTCTTACAATGAACAAGGAAATGACGATGATTTTATAACAAAATTTAATCTAACATACAAAATTATTAAAGAGAACGCACATTTAACAACCTTAGGGACTGTAATCCTTAATAATTGCGCTGATTTAGTACACTCAGTCTAACAATAGTAGTAATATGAAACAAAACACGGACTCAACAGAAAAGTCTATAATAATAGAAATGCTAAAATTTACTTCTTTCATAAAAATTGTAGACATTGGCGCATTAATGTACGATAACATATCTCCAAATTATCAACCATTAGTTGACAGTAATATAGCAGAAGTTATAGGATTTGAACCGAATCTGGATGAACAGCTAAAGCTTAAAGCGAGTTTGCCAAATCATACCTATCTCCCTTACGCTATAGGAGATGGTACAGAATCGATGTTTTATTCTACTGAAATGCCGTCCTGCTCATCCCTATTAAAGCCAAATTTGGACATATTAGGTGATTTCTACCATTTTCCTGAATGGATGAAGGTTAAAAAGGAGTCAACTATTAAAACTTATCGTCTAGATGACGTACTTAAAGAACAGGACATTGATTTTATAAAACTTGATATACAAGGGAGTGAATTAACAGCTTTAGAGAATGGTATTAATACCTTAAATAGTTCAATAATAATTGAATTAGAAGTTGAATTTATTTAGCAATATGAAAATCAACCTCTTTTCTCAGAGATCGAGCTATTCATGCGGAAACACGGTTTTATGTTCCATACTTTTTTAGGCTATGGCACAAGGAGTATAAAACCGATCGTAAAAAACAACAACACGCATAAAGGATTTAGACAGTGGATATGGTCTGATGCTATTTTTATCAAGAATTTATGGCTAGATAACCAATTATCGGAACCAAAATTGTTAAAGATGGCCATTATATTGCACGAACTATACCAATCTTACGATTTTGCTTATTTTGCATTGAAACAGTGTGACTTAAAATTTGGTACAAAATACTCTCATAATTACAGGAAAAAACTTCAGACATATGAGCAGAATTAAAGCTAATTTACAGAAATTAATTAGACTTCCTGAAGAAGTAGACTTTTGCAGGAAGTCTATTTTAGATAACTATATTGAAATGTGGGATAGCTTGGCAATTACCGGTAAGGTGCATTGTCTGCATAGCGAGAATTATCTTATCGTACATTCAGAGGTAGATGATCCAGGGTTTAATATATTAATTCCTAAAGGCAAGATAACTAAGGAGAACTTTGATTGGATAAAAAACTATTACAAAACAAAAAGGAAGAGCTTTACTATAATGTCTCCAAAGAATCATCTGGTAGAAATTAAAGAGCAATTAGCTCCGTTTTTTTTACATAAAATGTATGGTTTAGCGAGAGAGACTTCTGGTACAGCTATATTTAAAAATGAGCTAAGTAATAAATTTAGCTTTTCACAAATTTTGACAAATAGCTACTTTTTTAGAGCAGCTGAGCCTCAGGAATTTCAGATTACACGAGATTGGAGCAGTATACTCAACACCTCTTTCTCTATGACCAAAGACGCCTCAGAGCAATTTGTAGATATACTGCATTCTTATGGCAAAGTCTCAGATAACTTTAATCATAATGTAGCTTATGTCTACACAAATGAGCCTACGAATTGGAACGTGATACGAGAAGTAGGCGAGCGGAGCGTAGTTCCCCTACGTGAGCACACGACTCCCCAGATGTTTTACGAAACCAATTCGGAGAAGCAGAAGAGTATAAATAGAGAGGCTGCTTCAATATGCAGCATTTTTTATTCGAAAAGCAGGCTGCATGCTGGATTATATAATGGAGCTAGCCTTGGCAAACACCCGGATTACAAACCATTTATTACCATAGTGAATAAACATATCAACGATGCCTATAATAATGAATATAAATGGGTCATATCACAAAGTACTCCTGCTGCTGCCAATGCACTAATCAAGTATTTAGGCTTTAAAATAATGGATTTATATTCCTACTATAAAGTATACTGCTGATCCTTCACGAATTGTTTTACCAAAATTTCGAAATCTCCTCTCCTCATGTGCCCAAGTACACTGCGGTGCTAAGGTTCTTATTTTGATATCCAATTCGCAGGTATCAACAGTATATTTATCTAGCTACCCTATAGCCTAATGCGTATGTTTGTGAGCATGAAACACTGGTGGTACCTCAAAAGTATGGAAAGGTGGCGGTGAAGAAAGAGTCCATTCAAGCGTATCAGCTCCATCACCCCAAGGATTATCCGGACACTTTGCGCCATATTTCAGTGTATAAATTACAATGTATACAAAATATAGAGCAGCTGCAAAAGAGATACC
>JAJZHL010000046.1 GCA_021804505.1 Pseudomonadota bacterium
GCATATCTGTTTCTTTGAGTCATGACGGGAAATATATAAGCTACTTAGCTCCACTCCAGGGCGTGTTAAATGTTTGGATTGCGCCCGTGCAAGACCCTCTACACGCAATTGCGATTAGTCGGGAAACAAAACGAAGGGTAATGAGCTATCTTTGGACATATGATAATAACACCATTCTCTATTCAGTGGATGAAGAGGGAGACGAAAACTATAGAATTTATAAATATAATATTGAAACAAAAGAGACTATCCTTTTAACCCCGAAAGAAAAGGTTAAGGCTGGTGTACTAAGAATAAGTCCTACTAAACCTGATACAATTTTGATTGGCTTGAATGATCGTGATAAGAGATATTTTGATATCTATACTCTAGATCTTAAAACAGCGAAAAAGACCCTATTGTTCCAGAATGAGAAATTCTTAGGTTTTGTTGTTGATAATAATTTACAATTACGTTTTGCCGCTCTTAGTAGTGAAGATGGTGGAATGGAATATTACCAATTAAAAGATGGTAAATTCGAACCATTTATAAAAACACCCTTTGAGGATGCTAAAACTACTTATCTTATTGGCTTCGATAAAACCAATGATAACCTTTATTTAATGGATAGCAGAGATCGTAATACTGCTGCTCTAAAAATGATTAATTTACTTAGCGGAAAGGAGAAATTATTAGCAGAAGATAAATTAGCAGACGTTAGTGTTTTTACCGTACATCCAACTGAAGACCATATTCAAGCTATCTCAATTAATTATGATAAGAGGACTTACAAGGTATTAGACAAATCTATTGAAAAAGATATCAAATATTTAACTAAACTGGATCGTGGTAATTTGCATATTAATAGTAGGACATTAGATGATAGATTTTGGCTAGTAGCCTACGGTAGTGATGCCGCCCCGATCAAATATTACTTATATAATAGGCAGCTAGGTAAAGCAGAATTTTTATTTACCAACTCCAAGGAGTTAGAACAATATACTCTGGCTGAAATGCGCCCTGTTATTATTAAATCACGTGATGGGTTAGATCTAGTTAGTTATATTACCTTTCCTAAAGAAACCAAGACCAAAGGGTTAAAAGTTTTAGGAGAAAAGCCTCCATTAATTATCTTTGTTCACGGGGGGCCTAACTTAAGGGATAGTTGGGGTTATGACCCTACTCACCAGTGGCTTGCTAATCGTGGGTACTCAGTACTTAGTATAAATTATCGAGGCTCAACTGGTTTTGGGAAGGATTTTGTAAATGCTGCCAATAGAGAGTGGGGTGGTAAAATGCACGATGACCTTATTGATGGAGTTAATTGGGCTATCAATAATGAGATCGCTGATCCAAGTAAAATAGCTATTATGGGAGGCAGCTATGGAGGATATGCTACTCTAGTAGGGTTAACAATGACACCTGACATATTTGCCTGCGGAGTGGACATAGTTGGAGTTTCCCACTTACTGACTTTAATTAAGAGCGTCCCTCCTTACTGGGAACCATTCTTAAACAATATGAGAAAATCTATAGGGCCATGGGATACTGAAGCTGATATAGAATTTTTGAATCAAAGATCTCCTCTAACTTTCGTTGATAATATTAAAAAGCCGTTATTTATTGCGCAAGGAGCAAATGACCCTAGGGTAAAACAGGCAGAATCAGATCAGATTGTTGCAGCCATGCAGGCTAAAAAAATACCCGTAGTATATGCACTATATAAAGATGAAGGACACGGCTTTTCAAGACCCGAGAATAAGCTGTCGTATCATGCTTTAGCGGAAGATTTTTTGGCCAAAATCCTGGGTGGCAGAGCTGAGGAGATTGGTAGTGATTTGGAAAACGCCAATATGTTACTTAATGGGAAGGATAATGTTACAAATATATCCGCTAAAAACATTATTGATCAAGCGGTAAAGTAAATATGATTATCACGTACTTAGACCAAAATAACTCTATTCAAAGAAGCAATAATTATATTCTAGATCAATCTACTAAATGGATAGATTTATTCTGTAGTACCAAAGAAGAGGCCGCATTAATAGAGAAGTTTCTTGGTATCAATATACCAGATCAAGAAGAAATGTCTCAGATTGAGATATCAGAAAGACTTTATGTGGAAGGCAAAACCTTATATATAACTATAGTACAACTGGTTACTCTAGAATCAAGTTTTCCTGAAGCTCATGCTGTGACTTTTATTCTTCATGAAGACCGCTTAATAACAGTTCGTTATAACGAATTTAAGGCATTTGCTGTATTTAATAATAAATTATCTAAAAGCACTGTTGATTGTAAATATACTTCTCATGAAATTTTCTTTGCCTTGCTACGTAATTTTGTAGGTATATTGTCTGATACTCTTGAATATATAAGCGTAGAAATTGATTCATATGGCAGGAAGGTATTTAATAATGATATACAAAGTAATGATAGATTTAACTATGCTGAAATATTAAAAAAAATAGGACAACAAGGAGATTTGCTATCAAAAAGTAGAGAAAGTTTAATTTCGTTAACAAAAGCAATTAACTATGCTCTAAAATTCCCTACATTTAACCAAGATAAGGATAGCGCATTAGTACTTGAAACTTTATCAAATGACATAACTTCTAATATTGATTTTGCACAATTTACTTCTGGAGAAGTAATATTTATTTTAGATGCCACACTGGGAATGATAGCAATCGAACAAAATAATATCATTAAAATTTTTTCTATGGTTTCTATTTTTTTCCTACCTCCAACCTTAATAGCAAGTATATACGGCATGAATTTTAGTATTATGCCAGAACTTAAACTGCCATATGGCTATCCTATGGCAATAATAGCCATGTTATTGTCGATATATATTACGTATAAGTATTTTAAAAAGAAAAAGTGGTTTTGATAAAATAGAATTCTCTCATGGAGGGCGAAGAGCATCTACCCGCTTACGACATTGCGAGGAAGTGATACTTCCGAAGCAATCCAGAAAACTGGATCACCACGACACTATCGTGCCTCGTGATGGCAGATTAATACAAATGTAAAAATTTAAGAGTATGAATAATTACTTTAAGTTGCTAGATATAGAACAAAGATATGACATTGATTTAAGTCACTTAGATCAGCAATACTTCTTCATGCAATCAAAATATCATCCAGATAAGGGAAAAAATCAGGCTGAAAATAACTTTAATTTAGCTACCTCCATTGACTTAAATAAAGCATATTCTACACTAAAAGATGACTTAACACGTGCTGAATATTTATTAATGTTGAATAATGTGAGCCTAGATGAGCCATCCGCAAGACAGTCTCTTCCCCAAGTTCAACTGAGTACAATCTGGAATGAGTTAGAATTGGTAGAAAATAGCGAAGAATTATCTACGCTAACAAATCTTCTTGATGCTAAAATTGATGAACAAAAAAGTTTAATTGCTTCACTAACTAAGGCTTTTAAAGATAATGATATAAATGAGGCACTTAAAATCACTACGGCATTTAAGTACCTTAAAACATTAATTAGTAATATTAAGCTTAAAATTAAATTATGCAGATAGTCGAAATCAAAGAGTCTGGAGCTTCTAATGAGGGCAAATCGCAAGAAATAGCGGTAGGGATTGATTTTGGTACAACAAATTCCTTGATTGCTATTGCTAAAAATAAAACTCCTCAAATTATCACTAGCACTAAGAATGGTGGTTTAATACCTTCCGTTATCAAGTTTAAAAAGGGCGAGTTTATTATCGGTGATGATACTGATACCTTCAATAATCTTCGCTCAATTAAAAGATTATTTGGAAAAAGGCTGACTGATGTGTTGAATAATCCTTCCCTTATTTCTATGGTTAAGGATCATATTGAACTAAATAGTGAAACCTTACGAATAAACTTTGCAGGTAAGTTACTAACAGTTCCAGAAGTAGCTGCACAAATCTTTTTATATCTAAAAAAGCAGGCTACTGAATACCTAGACACAGAAGTAAAAAAAGCTGTAATAACCGTTCCGGCACATTTTAACGACGCAGCAAGAGGTGAGGTTATGCTGGCTGCAAAAATTGCTGGGTATGAGGTACTACGCTTAATCGCCGAGCCAACAGCAGCAGCATATGCTTATGGCCTGAACAAAAAAGCTACAGGCAAATATTTAGTATATGATCTCGGAGGTGGTACCTTTGACGTATCTATATTAAATATGCAAGTGGGTATATTTCAAGTAATTGCCACTTCGGGCGATAATCTTTTAGGCGGAGATGATATTGACTACTTAGTGCTACAGTATTTTTGTAATAAATATAAATTGTCAGAATCTAAAGAATTAATGCAAATTGCAAAACAAGCCAAAGAGGAGCTAAGCAATAACGATAGATATGATAATAAATTTAATGGAGAAGCACTAGAATTAAATAGAAAAGATTTTGAATCACTAATTTTACCTTTAATAGAGCGTACCATAGTAATTGTTAATGATGCTTTAGAAAATGCAGATAATCCAGAAATCGATGGCATTATCCTTGCCGGTGGTTCAACACGGATACCATTAATCAGGAATATGCTAGAAAAGTCCTTTAATACAATAATTTTTTCTGATGTTAACCCAGATGAAGTGGTGGCACTAGGTGCTGCTTTGCAAGCAGAGAATCTGACAGCTAATAATGCTGATTCTTTACTAATTGACGTGATTCCTTTGTCTCTGGGTATAGAATTAAATGGTGGCCTGAGCGAAAAAATTATTATGCGCAATAGCCCCATTCCAATCTCTATAACTAAGGAATTTACTACTTATGTAGATAACCAAACCGCTATGAAACTCCATATAGTACAAGGTGAAAGAGAAATGGTAAAGGATTGTAGATCACTTGCTCAATTTGACCTATCCCTCCCCCCAATGAAGGCAGGCGCAATAAGA
This sequence comes from Pseudomonadota bacterium, assembly GCA_021804505.1. GTDB lineage: Bacteria > Pseudomonadota > Alphaproteobacteria > Rickettsiales > Rickettsiaceae > Tisiphia. The sequence goes on from JAJZHL010000046.1 coordinate 4,877, forward strand.
ACAGAAGTGACCTTCTCTGTAGATGCAGATGGTATTTTATCAGTCACAGCTTTAGAGAAAAATAGCGGGGTATCACATGCCATAGAAGTTAAGCCAACATATGGCCTAAGCTTAGAGGAAGTTACCCAAATACTAGATAATGCATATCAGAATGCATCTATAGATCATCATAACAAATTGCTTAGAGAAACGGTAATAGATTCACAATCTTTAATCTATAATGTAGAATGCGCTATTAAGGAAATGCCTAATCTTCTGAAACAAAGAGAAATGGAAGAGATTCATCACTCTATAAATGTACTAAAAAAGTCTTTAGAAGGAAACGATAGAGAATATATTATAGAATGTGGAAAGACTATTGAGAAAATGACAAAGAGATTTTTTGCTGAAAGATTAAATAGCACTATTAAAGGCTTATTGAAAGGCAAACATATTGACCAAATTTAATAATTAATCTTAAGAGGAATATAATTAATGCCCAAAGTGATTTTTATTTTAGACAATGATGGTACAGAAAAAGTAGTAGAGGCTCCACTTGGTCTATCCATACTAGAAATAGCCCATCAACATGAACTCGATCTTGAAGGGGCATGTGGTGGGTCACTAGCATGCGCTACTTGTCATGTTATAGTTGATGAGGAATTTTATCACAAGCTACAAAAACCTACTGAAGCAGAAGAAGATATGCTTGACTTAGCGTTCGGTCTTACCCATACTTCTAGGTTAGGTTGCCAAATTATAATTAGTGAGGAATTAGACGGCATTAGAGTCCGACTACCTTCTTCTACCCGAAATATTAACTTATAGCTGAGTATAAAAAGTGATACGTAAAATTTTATTGTTTATAGCACTGGTGTATATCACCTTATGGTTTGCCGTTGCATATGTGTTAAAAGGTAATGTAGTAGCATTGATTAAACATTCTGAGACAGATAACATTAAAATAACCTATAAGGAAATAAAGGTCTCTGGTTTTCCTGCCCGTTGGCATATTAAACTAGTTGAGCCTAAAATCCAATTTATCAATGGTATTAATTTTGGAGAGTTTTCATCATCGGCGGTGACGTTTGCAGTACATTTTAGTTTAAAGAAAATTCTTTTGGATTTTGGCCCAGAAATAAAACAACAAGAAGTATCACAAGTCAAATCAGAAGAATATATAGCACGGTCAGGAGAGAATATTCAGATCCTAATCAAACTAAATAAACCTTTGTATAAATTATCTAACACTGACAATTTCCAATCTATTGCTAAATTACTGCAATTTAATAACAAATTATTGTCTATAGTGTACCAGGGTAAAGAATTATACAACATTTCTGCTTTAACCTTATTACTTAATAAAAGATTAAATGCCGACAATGAGAATATTGCATTACAACTCCACTTACTATACACAGGACAAGAAAAGGTTTTGAACTTTACTAAAGCTGAGCTTGATATTGCGACTATACTTGATATTGCCACTAAGCAAAAAAATCAGGAAGCTGCTGTTAAAATTCTTAACTTTGATCATTTTAAGCTAGTATGTGATGAAAATGCTCACCTAGAAATGAGGGGAGGTTTACAGTTCTTCCAACATAGATTACCACAAGGAAAGCTGAGTTTTGAACTGATAAATTACCATGATGTGGTAGATAAGTTAATTTCAGATAACCTAATTTTCCCTAAGAAAATGGTTAAAACCTTGATTGAAAAAGCTGTGCATTCAACTGCATCTGAAGTTGTTAAAACGGATGATGGCGAGATATCAACTTATGAGAAAATAAAATTTGACGTTGACTTCTCCGATACTGGTGTCAACATAGGTTCTGTTAACTTGCTAGAATTTAATTTGCAAAACAATAAAGAGCTTAACAATTAAAAGCGAAATATAGCTCAAATTAACTGCGAAAGAAAAGTAATAGCAGGGGCTACCCATAAGCCAGGTTTCTTAAAACAGTTACTTGCTGCTAACGGTAAATTGTGTACTACTTGGAAACTATATTCAGGTTTTAGTATTTCATGAAAATATCTTAAATTTTTGGAAACATTAGTGTCACTTAATTTAGTTTCTATTAAAATCCATGGTCTATCATCTTTTACTACAAGAAAATCTACTTCTCGTTTTTGGCTATCTCTAACATAACTTAGACTGAAACTTCCTAAACCTGACTCATTCCAAAAATCTATCGCTTTTAGCAAATGTCCTGCTACAAAATTTTCAAATCTGGCCCCTTCATCGTTTATTTGAGACCAATCCCAAAGATAATATTTGGGATCCTTTATTAGGCTCCGCACTACATTTTTAGTCCATGGCCTTAAGCAGAAACAGTAATAATGTTTTTCAAGCAAAGATACCCATCTTCTAACAGTTTGGTCAGATACTCTAACTTTTCTTGATAGACTAGTATAATTTGTTAATTCACCTGCCTGCT
>JAJZHL010000047.1 GCA_021804505.1 Pseudomonadota bacterium
AATTCAAATTAATGGCAAGCTAAGAGCCACGCAAGAATTTGCTAATTCCACCACTGAGCAGGAAATTAAAAATACTGTAATTTCGTTACCAGAGGTCATAAAGCATCTACAAGGTAAAGAACCAAAGCGGATTATTATTATCCCTAATAAGATTGTAAATATAGTTGTATAGTATACTACTGATACTTCAAGAATTGTTTTACTAAAATTTCGAAATCTTCGCTCCTCACGTACCTCTAGTACACTGCGGTGCTAAGGTTCTTATTTTGATATCCAATTCGCAGGTATCAACAGTATAATTACTATTTACCGATTTTCTTGGCAAGATTTTCTAAGTAGGTGGCTATCGTGCTAAGGGTTTCAGCAAACTTTTCTTCCTCATAAAGGGGCTGGCTACCACTACCCCTTGCAACTTTGCTAGACAGATCCTGTACTTCTTTTTGTAAACTTAATGCTAGTATTACCATTAATAATTCAAAGGAAGCAGAAGGGTTAGCTGTGCGAATCTGCGTCAGGGTGTCATTTAATCTGGATGTCAAATCTTCTACTTCTTTTTTTGACTCCTCGCTGACGGCCAATTGAAAGCTTTTATTGCCTAATGTGATTGTAACTAATGACATAAGATTTATGTATTGGAATGTTTGATTGCTTCAAGCTCTGCAATATATGCTGTAATTTCCTTAAGAATTTTAGCATAGTTATCCTTGAGCTGCTCGTTTTCACTTTTTAATTTATCAATTTCCTTTCGCTGTTTAGAGATATCAAGCAAAAGGTTTTCAAGCCCCAATTCTACTTCTTGCATTAATCTAAGTAACACGTCGTCATTTACTTTCATGTAAACTATAGTATTAAGTGATAAATCATTGAAACAATAATTAACAACAAAACGGAGCCAATAATAACATATTTCTTCCATTTATGGTTAAATAAAGCTGCCCTATCAATTCTATGCCTTGGAACAACATTTTGAAAATCTGGTTTTTCTTCCTCTTTTTCTTGATCCTGGTCTATGCCCAAATAATTAGAATATAATCTTAAATACCCTTGCACATACACTTTGCCTGGAATTACTTCATAATCCCCTTCTTCTAGCGCGATCAAGTATTGTTTACGTATTTTTAAGATATCAGATAACTCCTCAATGGTCTTACCTGAGTCTAATCTAGCTTGTTTAAGAGGTGATGTCATAATCTACTCAAGTCTACGTAAAAATATTTCAAATTCCTTATTCGATAAAATTAGCATGCTTAGATCTATATTTTTCTGCAGTCTGATTCCTTTGATGAAGTTTATAAACACATCAGCAGAACCCTTATTATTATCAATCCAATAATCTAAATCAATACTTACTTTAGATTTCTCAAGTATTTTTATCAATAACCTTCTCTGCTTATCATACAAATCATCTTTTAAAGACTGAATTGACAATTTACTCCAATAGGAATCAGTAATTTGGATATCGCATAGCTTTCTGAGCCAATCAATGCTAAACTTATTACCCACTGCAAAATATAAGTTAGCCACATCCGTATCACTTACTTTGGTCTTTTCTGCAACATGTAGTATATCAAAAACTGAAACTAAACTATCCAAGGTTGCAATTTTAGCAGCAAGGGTTTTAGGTATGGCTGAAGCAGTATATGTTGAGATTTTATCATCATATTTAACCTTTGCTTCTCCAAGTAATAAATTACCGATTATCTGGCTAAGTGATCTCGATGGTTTGTAAAACTCTTCTATAGTATTACTGATATTGATAGGATGCTTAATATGTTTCGCAAACCAAGACGTCCCTCTTCGGATAATTTTTTCAAGCTCAATAAACATATCGATTCTAATACGGTAATCAATATGATGAGGCAAGCTTTCCACCTCAGCCCATAAGTTATCTATATCAAAAATTTCACAAACAATAGTATAAGAACGCACTATATCGCATAGAGCAGCACCGGTCTGACGTTTTATAACATTAAGGTTTGGTCCGTTTAATTGATTAATAATTTTATTAGTAACAACTGTTCTAATTATTTCATGCTTAAGCGGGTGAGATAAAATTTCTGCACGGAACTTTTCTCTCATTAATTCAGGGAAATAGTTAATTAAGTATGATTCAAAATATTTATCTTGTGAGAATGTTGCTCCTATCAAATCATTGTAAGTTGCTCTCTTGCTGTAAGAAAGTAATATACAAAGTTCTGGGCGCGTCATTGGTTCTTTACCAGCAGCCCTTCTGCTCATCTCCTCTCTTGTAGGCAAGAACTCCACAGCTCGATCAAGTAATTTTTTTTCTTCTAACGTATCGATAAATTGGCTGAATACATCAGTAGTTAAGGCAGGGGATAATCCCATTATATTAAGAGCTTGGTTTTGCTTATAATTATCTAGTAATACTAGCTGCTCTACTTGCTCTGTCATATCCACTAAAAGCTTATTACGTTCAGCTAAGCTTATTTTGCCTGTAGACATAGCATGATTAAGAGCAATTTTAATATTTACTTCGTGATCAGAACAATCGACACCACCTGAATTATCAATAAAATCAGTGTTAATTCTACCGCCAGCCTTACTATATTCTATTCTTCCTTGCTGTGATACACCAACATTTCCGCCTTCGGCGATTACCTTGGCTCGCACCATATTACCATTAATACGCAGATTATCATTTGTTTTATCCCCCACTTCCAAGTGACTTTCTGTAGTAGCTTTAATATAAGTGCCTATGCCACCATTCCACAGCAAATCAACTTTGGCTCGTAAAATAGCTTGTATTAATTCTTCAGGCGTAAGGCTATCGGTATTTATATCTAATAATTGCTTTATCTCTGGTGATAAGTCAATGGATTTACTAGCCCTCTCAAACACACCACCACCTTTAGAAATTAGCTTTGGATTATAATCTGACCAATTTGATGCGGGTAATGCAAATAGTCGAGCACGTTCGTGGAAGCTACTATTCATATCAGGATTTGGATCAAGGAATATGTGTTTATGGTTAAATGCAGCAACCAATTTTATTACTTTAGATCTCAGCATTCCGTTACCGAAAACATCACCGGACATATCACCGATACCAACAACAAGAATAGGATCTTTTTGTACATTAATTCCCATAGCTTCAAAATGATTTACTACCGATATCCATGTTCCTTTTGAGGTAATAGCCATCTTTTTATGATCGTACCCAGCAGACCCGCCTGAAGCAAAAGCATCCCCAAGCCAAAAATTATATTCGCTTGCAACACTATTAGCATAATCAGAAAAGGTCGCAGTACCTTTATCTGCAGCAACTACTAAATAAGGGTCTTCCTGGTCATAGATAATAGTGTTAGATGGTTGGACAATTTTTCCATCCACTATGTTGTCGGTAATGTCAAGAATGCCCCTAAGGAAGTTTTTGTAACATGCAATTGCTTTTTCCTTATATTCAGTATTACTTAAGTTATCCTCAGTAAAATTAAGAGAAAACCCTCCTTTTGATCCTACTGGTACAATAACAGAGTTTTTTGTCATCTGGGATTTCATTAGGCCGAGTACTTCTGTCCTATAATCTTCACCTCTATCAGACCATCTAAGTCCACCTCTGGCTACTTTGCCGCCTCTTAAATGAATAGCCTCAAAATCATTGGCATAAACAAATATTTCGGCAAAAGGGATAGGCAAAGGTAAGCCTGGTACTTTATGAGAATCAAATTTAAAAGAGAAATAATTTTTACCAGGTAATTCTTGCTTAGGATCGGGTTGATAACAGTTAGTTCTAACAATGGCTTCGATAATACCAAACATTGTTCTTAATACTTTATCTTCACTACTACTAGTAATTTCATTTAGATAATTATTAATTTGACTTTTTATAGAATCTATCCGCTTTTCTGAAAAAGTTTTTGGATTAAATTTAGCATCAAATAAATCAACAAGCATTTTGGTGTAGGTAAAATGCTTGATCAAAGTCAATTGCACATACCCTTTTCCGTAAATGAAACAAGTTTGATGTAGATATCTAGTTAATGCTTTCACTAGCTTTACTTGCCACCAATTAAAGCCGGATAATACTATTAACTTACTTAAAGAATCGTTAGCAAGCACACCAGCTGTCATCTTATTGATGGCTTCTTCTACATTTATCTTTAATAAAGCAATATCGCCCTCAATTGGCATAAGAGCATCAAGCGTAAATTCGTATATCCAACTTTCTTTTATGTCTCCGGTGTGTTTTATGGCAAAACTCTGTTCATCTACTGCTCTGAATCCTAAATTCTCAATGGAAGGTAAGAGGTTAGAAAGAGTTAATTTTGGTGCAGGACTATATATTTTTAGCTGGAATTCTTTTTGTGTAATAGATATCAAGTTAAATATTATTTTTTGATGGCGGCTTGCCTCTTGTAGATACTCTAAATCTATTACAGCAGTTGAAGGACTAAATTTTTCTCTATAGTCAGCAGGAAAAATATGTTCAAAGAGTTGAAATTTAATCCCACCATTATATTCACCGAATTGCTTACAAAGATTGTAATGAAAATTCTCACTCCAACGAATAGAAATTTGATCTAGTTCTTGTTCTATTGCTTCTATATCAAAGTTAATATCAGCCTTACCTTTAACTTCCAAAGTGAGAAATAAATAGGAGAAATTTTCTGCTACCTCTACTACACAATCGGATAGTATCCGTCCATTAAATTTATCTGATAAGAATATGTCTATTGTATTATGTACCTCCGGTGTTAAGCGATCTCTAGGTAAGAATATTATGAAATTAATAAATGATCTTAACCAATTTTGTTGCACAAATAATTTTAGTTTTCTGCTCATCATACCAGACAATACGTACAAGCACATACAGTATAAATCATCCTGATCTATTTGTATGAGAATCTCTTTAGGGAAAGATTGTATTATATTTCTTAGCCTATTTGCATTATAACCACTAACAGGAAATCTAGTTTGATCAATAACGAATTGCAGCTTTTTTCTTAATATTGGAATCTGTGAAACTGACTGATAAGCTATAGCAGAACTATATAAACCGAAAATTATGCTACCTATATTATATTTTCCGTCTTTATCTAATTTTTTTATTAAAACAAAATCTATTAAGCTCCTTCTATGTACAGTAGATAATGTATTAATTTTACCGAAGATTAGCAGCTGTTTTTCATATAAAGAATCGGTAGAATGCTTTATAACATCATAAATTTCACTTTGAATACTTTGTAGTATAGTGGGCGCGCCATCTTCTGACAAAAATTTCTGATCCTTAGTATCAAAATCTATCATTCCCAAAAAGGTAAAATTATCATTCTGCAACCAATTTAGGAATTCGCAAGCTTCCTTATAATCTACTTTATTTTTTGCATATAATTCTGCTTTGCCCTCTATTTCACTAGAAATTAGATCAACTTTTTTTATAAGTTTGTGCCATATATCATGTGTTGAATTAACTTGATCAAGAATACGGTTTAAAGAAGATATTAAGGAATTCACAGCATCCCGATCAAAATTCCCTAAAATAGTAATATGAACTAAGGATTCAGTTTTGCTAGTCTTGCTTTCTGTTTCTAATATTTCTTGCAGCTGACCATTATTATCTCTCTCGCAAGGCAATACAAGATGTAGTAAAAATTTAGCTTTGAGGTGTAGAGTTGAGAGTAAACAAATGATTGAGTCAACTGTAAAGGGTTTATTATCAGTAAGAAGGAGAATATTGATAGCAGGGTTATTTTCAACTAGGCTACTCGTAATCTCTAATTTCCCTTTATTATTAGGCCTTTTATTAATAAAATCAAATGCCTCATGTGCAAACCCCCCAAATAGTTCTTTTCTATCTGTAAATCTATAGTCAACTGGTATATAAAGAAGAAATTTCTGTACAAATTTACTATAAAGGGAATTTCCACCTTTAGCCTGATTCAGGGATAAAATATCGGCTTCATAATTAGGAACCTGGCAGGTAACCCTATTAAAAGCTAGAGGTGTTTTGTTGATTGTCATATTCTCTACCAATAAAGTGGATGTATTTTCGTTCAAAAGCCTATAGAATTGAGAGACATATTATATTAAATAACTTACTTACGCAAGAGGACAGAACTACTGTGGAAACCATTTTTGCTCAAAGCTCTAAACCTGGCAAAGCCGGTATTGCCGTATTTCGTATCTCGGGCCCTCACAGCTTATTAGCGCTAAAGCGGGTAATAGGCAATACTACCATAGAGTTAGTTCCGAGGATGACATATTTTAAAAGGTTAATACATCCTACCACTCAAGAATTAATTGATAATGCAGTGGTAGTATATTTTCAAGGTCCAGCAAGTTTTACCGGAGAAGATGTGGTAGAAATATATACTCATGGCAGTATCGCTATCGCAACCATGTTGAGTGAAGCAATCCTCAGCTCAGGCTATGTTAGACTTGCTGAACCTGGAGAATTTACCCGGAGGGCATTTCTAAATAATAAATTTGATTTAACTGCGGCAGAAGGAATAGCTGATTTAATTGAAGCAGAAACAATTTGGCAGCATCGGCAAGCCATTAAACAAGCTGGTGGTGAACTTGAAGAACTTTATAATAGTTGGAGGAACTCCTTACTTACTATTATAAGCTTATTGGAGGCATATATAGATTTTCCAGAGGAAGAAATACCACAAGAAATATTAAATAGAGTCCACGCTATTAGTGGAGAATTAAAAGATGCTATAATAAGTCATTTGAATGATAGTAGACGAGGAGAGAGATTGCGTAGCGGTATCAAGCTCGCTATTGTTGGGGCTCCTAATGTTGGTAAATCTAGTTTGCTCAACTTTTTGATGCAAAGAGATGTAGCTATTGTATCGAGTATAGCTGGTACGACAAGGGATGTCATTGAAGGACATTTAGACATTGGAGGATATCCAATTATAATACAAGACACAGCTGGTATCAGGTCTAGTAGCGATATAATAGAACAAGAAGGTATTAAACGAGCTATTGAGTCAGCCAAAATGGCTGATATTAAAATTATTATGCTAGATGCAACAAAACTGGTAAATCCTGAAGAATGGTTTGCAGATATTATCGACGATAATACTATAATTATTATCAATAAAATAGATCTACTTGAGAACACAATTGAACTAGTCAAACATAACTTAAAAATTTCTATAAAAGAAAAATTAGGATTAGAAGCATTATTAAAAACAATTGAAAAAAAGGCTCAGCTGATAGCTGGCTTAACTGAAGTGCCACATAT